>CAYMSY010000155.1:0-7216 GCA_964393195.1 uncultured Alcaligenaceae bacterium
ATTATTGGAACGATGTGCGTCCACGCGCTGGCCTCGCTCGGCTGCGCGATGTCGCAATCGATTGAGGCGCTACTTGCCTTTCGTGCATTACAGGGCTGCTTTGCCGGCGCAGGCTTCGTGGTCGGCCGCGCGGTGGTGCGCGATCTGTTTGCCGGCGACGAGGCGCAGCGACAGCTTTCGCGCATTCAGATGCTGTTTGCGCTGGCGCCCATCATTGCGCCGATTCTTGGCGGCTGGCTGGTAGCGCATCTGGCCTGGCCATCGATCTTCTGGTTTCTGGGCGGCTATGCGCTGCTGCTGATTGTCTGGTCGCAACTCGGTCTCGAAGAGTCGCATCCGCGGGAACATCGTTTGCCGTTAGCGGTCAGGCCGCTCGCCATCACCTACGGGCGCATATTCTTCAACAAGACCTTCCAGTCGCTGGCGGCGATTCCGGGCATCAATTTCATCGGTTTTTTCACCTACATCGCCGGCGCGCCGGCCTTCCTGATTCGCCACCTTGAGCTGACCAGCAAAGACTTTGCCGTGCTGTTCATTCCCGGTATTGCAGGCATCACGCTGGCGGCTTATTGCTCGGGCCGCCTTGCCGGTCGTGTCGCGCATGCGAAACAGATGAACTGGGGGTTTGCCATCATGATTGTCGCCGCGCTGATCAATCTCGCTGTCAGCCTGCTGCTGCCGCCGCGCGTTGTCTGGAACATTGCGCCGATCGCGCTCTACACTTTCGGGATGGCGCTGGTAACACCCTGCATCACGCTCAAGCTGCTCGACGCGTTTTCGCATGCGCGCGGCAGCGTGTCGGCGTTACAGTCGTCAACCCACGTCGCGATGATGGCGGTGACGACGGCAATCGTGGTGCCGTTTGCACAGCAAAGCCTGCCGAGGTTTGCCGCCGTCATGCTCGCCTCGGTGCTGATCGGCGCCGGCATCTGGAAGTTCTATCAACTCAGTCACCCTGTTCAAGTGTCCGATGAAACTGCATAACTTTTCCGTTCCCGCGCTTTTCGTCCTCCTGCTGGCCGTGCTTGCATTGCCCGGCCAGTCCTTCGCGCAGGTCAACAAGGAGTTGCCCCTTGTCGAACTTACGATCAAGAACGTGAAGCTCAAGGCGGAGGTCGCCGCCGACGCGAATACGCGCACGGTTGGCCTGATGAACCGCTTTTCGCTGAAGCCGGACCACGGCATGCTGTTCGTGTTCGCGCAGAGCGAGCCGCTGGCGTTCTGGATGCGCAATACCTTCATCCCGCTGTCGATCGCCTACATCGACAGCAAGGGCGTGATCGTCAACATTGCCGACATGAAACCGCAGGACGAGTCAACGCATCCGTCGGCTGCACCCGCGATGTTCGCCCTCGAGATGAAGCAGGGCTGGTTCAAGGAGCGCGGCATCGTTGCCGGCGACAAAGTGACCGGTCTCGACAAGGCCGGCCGCGCGAAAAACTGATACAACTTTTTGTTGAAAGCACGTCAGCAAAGGGCTTGGCGGCCCATTTTTGCACTTGTCGATAATGCCCGTTTATCGCTACCAAACCCATATTAGATGGGCTTTAGCGCGAAAAGCAGATACTGGATTTCTAGTTCGCGAGTATCGTGACCAGCTCGTTGCGCGTCTCCGGATCTTTCCAGTATTTCTGGTGCAACGGCTTCATGCGGCTGACATAGGCGCCGAACTCGATCGGACGTTCAAAGGTGGAACCCGCCTTGGCCGCGACGTCGCGTGAATCGTTGACCCGCTTGTTCCACAGCTCCCGCATGTATAGCGCGGACTTTTTCCCGGCTTCGAGAAGTTTCGCCTGATCGGCGGGGCTGAAGGTGGCCCAGGCCTTTGACGACACCACGAGCGCTTCCGGCGCCACGACGTGGCTAGTCAGAAACACATGCTTCGCAACCTTGTAGTGTCCGGCGCTGACATACGACGGCAAATTGTTTTCGGCGCAGTCAATCTTGCCCTGTTCAAAGGCGGCCAGCACCTCCTTGTACGGCACCGACACCGGCGTTGCGCCGAGCAGTTTCACCATTTCGGTGAACGCCTCGGTGTTCTGCACGCGGATGCGCAGGCCCGCAAAGTCGCGCGGGCCGGTGAGCCGCTTGTTGACGCAGTAGAACGAGCGGGCGCCGCCGTCGTACCAGCCGAGCACGACGTAGCCGCCCGCAGCCAGACGTGTCTTGAAGCCTTCGCCCATCGCGCCGTCGAGCAGCCGGAACATGTGCTGCGAATCGGCGAACAGGAAGGGCAGGTTGATTGACTTCATGCTCGGCACGGCTTCTGCAAGCGCGGCGAGGTTGAATTCCGCCATGTCAAGCTTGCTCGACTTCATGAGCTGCACGGCTTGCGGCTGGTCGCCGAGTGCGCCGTTCGACACGACCTCGATGGCGATGCGGCCGTCGGTCGTCTTCTTGACCTCTTCGGCAAAGCTCTTGAGCGCTTCGGTCACCGGATAGCCTTCCGGGTGAATGTTCCAGAGCTTGACGCTGGTCTGCGTGAAGCCGGGTGTCGCGATGGCGGCTGCGATCAACGCGCCGACGGAACGAGCTGCGATTTTCTGTAGCAATGACATAGGGCCTCCTTGTGGTCTTATGGCTACTACTCTACATCAGACATCAGTTGTCGTACTACTATATTTCCCTACTGCAACGCAACAATCGTTTCGTTTATGCATCGCATGGCGTGCCGACGCCGTATTTCGGATTGCTCTGGCCATTGGCAGACAGCAACAAAGCCGTACAACTTAGCACTGAATGCTATATTTCAAAGGGCATGGAGCCTCATTTAGAGGAAAGTCGACTAAGTTAAAAATGCGATGCTGAGCCCTTTGAAATAAGGGTTTTGTCAAAAAGCTGATGGCAAAAAAACGGGAAATCATCTCGTCGTAGCCGGCCGTGGCGTCGTCTCGCCCGTGAAACAATAACGACATGCAAAACGAAGTTGTCCTGCCCAAGCACGTCCCGATCGCGTACAGCACGCGTGGTGGCGCCGTTGAAAATGTGTTTTACGGCTCAATCGCGGTCGTTGATCGCGACGGTGCGCTGATCGCCCATTGCGGCGATGTTGAATATCCGATGTTCACGCGATCCTCGCTCAAGCCGCTGCAGGCCTTGCCGCTGGTTGCCAATCCGCGCTTCGCCGAATATGGCCTTTCGCTCAAGGAAATTGCGCTGTTGTGCTCAAGTCACAACGGCGAACCGGTGCATGCGGAAACCGCCGAACGGCTGCTCGCCAAGGTCGGTTTGACCGAGGCCGCGCTGCAATGCGGCGTCCACGAACCGTACTGGTACAAGTGGAACAACGGCCGGCCGGAAGCAGGGCGCAAGTGGAACGCGTTGTTCCACAACTGTTCCGGCAAGCATTCCGGCATGCTGCTGCAGGCAAAACTGCTCGCGGCGGCGACCGAAACCTATCTCGAACCGAGCAACCCGGTACAACTGGCCATTCGTGATGCCGTGGCCTACGCCTGCGGCGAACCCGATGCGGCGGCAATGGTGTGGGGGACGGACGGCTGCAGCGCACCGAACTATGCAGTGTCGCTCACCCATCTGGCGCGCGCCTTCGCGTGGCTCGCACGCACGGACGAGGACGTGCGCTATGGCAGCGCGCCGCGCGTGCTGTTCGACGCCATGAGCCTGCACCCCGAGATGGTTTCGGGCGAGGGCCGCAACGATCTGGCGCTTTCGAAGGCCGGCCGCGGCGACTGGGCAACCAAGGTCGGTGCTGACGGTGTGCAGACGCTGGCCAGCCGTTCGCGCGGCATCGGCATCGCCGCCAAGGTCAGCGATGGCAACATCAAGGCGCTCATGATGGCCTTTGGCAGCGTGCTCGAACAGCTCGGCATGCTTGACGATGCGGCACGTGCCGAACTGTCGAGCTGGATCGATGTGCCCATCAAGTCGGTGCGCGGCATTGAAGTCGGACGACTTCAGCCCCATGTATTGCTGAGACGTTAAGCTCACCGGCGAAGTGAACTTTTCGCGTCAACGACGGGTCAGTAGCTCAGACCGGTCACGCAGCAAGGCGGACACAATAAAAAAGGGAATGCGCTGATGAGCGACCGCGTGGTCGATCAGGAACTCGTTGAACGCGTGCAGGCAGGTGACAAGCGTGCTTTCGATTTGCTCGTCCTCAAGTACCAGCGTCGTGTACAACGGCTGGTGTCCCGCTTCGTGCGCGATGCCGGCGAGGTTGACGACGTGGTCCAGGAAGCCTTTATCAAGGCCTATCGCGCCATCCCGACGTTTCGGGGAGACGCCGCGTTCTACACCTGGATTTACCGCATTGCGATCAACTGTGCCAAGAACTACCTGGCCAGTCCGGCGCGCCGTATCGTGCCCGCCAGCGACCTTGAGCGCGATGACGACGAAGACACGGAATCTTTTGACCGCAACGCCGGTCTACACGACGTTGCTACCCCGGATGCAGAATACGCGAGCAAACAAATCGCGGAAACCGTCAACCGGGCGATGGCGGCGCTGCCCGAGGATTTGCGGACGGCAGTGACGCTACGGGAAATTGAGGGCTTGAGTTACGAAGAGATCGCAGAGGCGATGGATTGTCCGATCGGAACGGTGCGCAGCCGCATTTTCCGGGCACGGGAGGCAATCGCGACCGAATTGCGGCCGATACTGGGAACGCGGGAAGACAGGAGATGGTAGAGATGAATGCGAACATGACCAATACGACGACAGCGACGCGTGAGCAGATTTCGCGCTGGCTGGACGGCGATATTGCACCTCACGAAATCGACCTTGCGATGACCACCTTGTCGCAGGAGGATGGCCGCTATTGCTGGGCAGAAATGCACTTCGTTGGCGACTGTATCCGCGGCCTCGAAAATACTCCGACCGGTTGCGCCGAGCGCATCCGCGCTGCCGTCATCGCCGAGCCAACCATCGTAGCGCCCGTTGCCAAACGTCTGCGCGAACAGGCGCAGCACAAGGAACGCAGCATGGTTGCCGCGATGACGTCCATCGGTCGCGGCGGCCGCGCCTGGGCCACGGCGGCTGCCGTGGCTGCGGTTGGCTTTGTGGGTACGGTCGTTTACAAGGATCAGACGGCGACACCGCAGGTCGCCACGCTTCCAGCTTCGGCCGTGACCGCACCGGTTGCCGCCAAACCAAACGCCGACTTCAGCGCTTACCTGCAGGCGCATCAGGAGAGTGCGGACATTTCCAGCATGTCGCCTATGCGCCAGTACCTGCGTCCCGCCGTGATCGTACAGCCGCAGTAAGGAAGTGCCCGCCGTGACATTGGTGACTTTTGTGAATCGTCTCGGTCGTCTGGATCGGCTGAAAACACGTCGGTGGACGCGACTTCCGCTGCTTGCGGCGACGCTCGCTGGTGCATCGGCCGCCTGGGCGCAATTGCCGAATGCCACTGTGGCGACAAATGCGACCTCCACCGTCAGTGTCGGCCAGATACTTCAGCCCGCCGCCAGTGCGGCATCGTCGCTGAATTACACCGGAACCATTACCTATCAGCGCCGCGGCGCGGTTGAAACCTCGCGCATCGTTCATTTGTTCGAAAACGGCGTCGAAATGGAGCGCATCACCACGCTCGATGGCCCGCCGTTTGAGGTCGTTCGTGTCAATGACGAACTGACCTGCTACATCCCGGAAGCACGGTTGATTCGCATTGAGCCGCGTACCGGACGCCAGGGCTTCCCGTCGCTGTTGCCACGGCAGATGACCACGCTGGCACAGCACTTCACGGTCAAGAAGCTGGAAATCGAGCGCGTGGCAGGCCATGATGCTCAGGTGTGGCTGTTTGAACCGAACGACGAATTCCGCTTCTGGCACAAACTCTGGACCGAACTCAAGACCGGGCTCTGGCTGCGCGGCCGGGTGCTCGACGAGCGCGGCAATGTGATTGAGGAAATCACATTCAGCGACATCCAGATCGGCGGCAAGATTGACCGCGAACAGGTCAAATCGACGCTGGCCAGCAAGCTTCCCAACTGGCGGGTGGACCGCAAACTGCCAATTGGCGCGCCAAAGACCGACACCGGGTGGACCGCACGCCTGTTGCCTGCGGGCTTCGTCAAGATCAGCGAGACTTTCATGCGTGCCCTGCCGGGTCGCACGGAGCCGGTTTCGCAGTTGGTCTATTCAGACGGGCTGACCTCTGTTTCGGTTTACGCGGCACCCTTGACTTCTGGCGAGACGCCCACACTTGGCGCCACAGTACAGGGCGCACATCAGGTGTTCTCGCGGCAGGCCAACGATCAGCTGATCACCGCCTTTGGCGATGCCAGGCCCGCTGCGGTCAAGGCCATCGCCAACTCTTTGGTGCGCAAGTAGTTTCAAGTTATTCGGGTGACATCATGCTTTCTGGAGAAACTAACGTGAAAAAGTCTCTTATCGCCTCCCTCCTCGCCGTTGGCGCCCTGGGCGTGACGGTGGGTGCATTCACTACCCCTCATGTGCAGGCAGTTGCGCAAGCGCAGCCGCAGGCCACGGCGCCCATGGCGCCTCAGGGGCTCCCTGATTTCGTCACGCTGTACGAGAAAAATAGTCCGTCGGTGGTGTCGATCAGCGTCAGCTCCACGGTCGGTCGCGGCCGCCCTCGTGCCGGTGGCGGTGACGCTGCGCCGGACAAGGACGAAATGGAAGATCTGTTCCGTCGTTATTTCGGCGGTGGCAGTGGCGGCCGTAACATGCCGCGCGACCTGCGCCGCCAGAGCGGCGGCTCCGGCTTCATCGTCTCCGCTGACGGCCTGATCGTGACCAACAGCCATGTCGTGGAGGACGCCGACGAAGTGCTGGTCAAGCTGACCGACAAGCGTGAATTCAAGGCAAAAGTCATCGGCTCCGACAAGCGGTCTGATGTAGCAATCATCAAGATTGACGCGAGTGGACTTCCAGCCGTGAAGATCGGCAATCCAACCAATCTGCGCATCGGCGAATGGGTTGCTGCGATTGGCCAGCCGCTGGGCTTTGAAAGCACGCTCACCACCGGTATCGTGAGTGCGAAGTCACGCGCCAGCCGCGGCGGTGATTCGACGGGTGACCTGGTCCCGTTCATCCAGCACGACGCGGCGGTCAATCCGGGCAATTCCGGCGGCCCGCTGTTCAATACGCGCGGAGAAGTGGTCGCTATCAATTCGATGATCGCGACAGTGAGCGGCGGCTTCCAGGGCATTTCGTTCGCCATCCCGATTGATCTCGCGATGGATGTTGTAGGGCAACTGCAGGCTGGTGGTTCGGTCAAGCGAGGCATGCTGGG
>CAYMSY010000156.1:0-4362 GCA_964393195.1 uncultured Alcaligenaceae bacterium
AGCGTCAAGGTCAGTACACCACTTTCATACCTGGCCTTTGCCTGCGTCGAATCGATGTCCACCGGCAGCTGGAAGCTTCGCGTCACCGCGCCGTAATAACGTTCGCTGCGCAGCACTTTTTCGCCTTCGGTTTTGCTGTCCTGCTGCTTGATTTCTGCACGCAGCGTCACGACGTTGCCGTCGATACCGACGTGGATTTCATCCTTGCTGACACCCGGAATTTCAGCATTCACGGTGTAGGCGCCGTCGTTTTCCTTGAGGTCGACCTTGATCTGGGCCGGCATCGGATCGCCATGCAGCGGCTTGATGAAATAGCCCGGTGCGAAATCCCGGAAAAGTTCATCGAACAGACTGTTGCGGGTCACGAGTGAATTCATGCTGATTTCTCCTGTTTGGGTTGACGACCGGGCTGCCGGCCATCGGGCCGGCGCCCATGCTTTTAATCGTGGGGGTAGCCAGCGGCCTTCGCAAGTCGCAATTGCGCACGTCTTGACTTGCGTCAAATCCGCCGCTGTGCGCGATACTGGCGTTATTCGGCCGTGTTTTGCGTCCTGATAGAACCGTCATCGCGAAAGGTCCGTCCATGCCGCCCGAACCGCAATACCCGACAATGAACATGCCCGGGGCGATGCGCGCCGACATCCGCGCGGAGATGAACCGCATCATCCTGCAACTCGGCGCAGCCGGCGTTCAACTGCATGGCAAATTCAAGTGGCGCATGCTGGAGCCTTACTGGAATCCGGCCGGCTTTGACTTCACCTGCGAAAACGTGAAGGGCCTGCAGCAGGCAGCAGAACAGGCCAGTCAGCTGGCGCCCGATTTTTCCGACATGCCGGGCTATGACCCCTGGGCTGCCGGCGGCGTGATGGCGTCCGGCTACAGTCAGGTCGGCAAGAAGCCCTACGTCCATCTGGACATTGCCGTCAACCGGCCGGGACTTTGCCGCCTCTACCTTGTGCAAGGCGGGCCGCTGCACCGAGACACGTTGCGCATGGCGGTTTCAAGTTATGCCAATCACCCGATCGTGCGCAAGGTGTCGCGTGTCATTGCGCTGCTGCGACTACCGCTGCACCGTTACGGCATTACGGTGACCAAGATCTATGGTGGTGACAACAGCCCCGAACCCGAGGGTTTCGACTTTGATGTCGTTGATGCCGAAGGACTGTTGCGCGACGCTGCTGCCATCGGCCCGCTCGCACGCGACGATGTGCGCACACCGGAAGGCCGGGTGTCAGCGGCAGTGACCCTTGGCACCGGCTATCGTGAAGTGGGCTACGGGCCGCGCATTCACCTCGAGGTTGAGCAAAGCAAGAAGCCCGGCGCCCGATACGGCAAGGGCAACGTGCATATCGATCTGGAAGGATGGGTCATCGGCAAGAATGAGCGCGGAGCTGCGATCTATGACTGGGTCCACGGCATTACGCACCACTTCCCGGAAGACCTGCTGCCCGGCTATCTGGGGCGTCCGCTGGTCGGCAAATGGCGCGGCATTGAGTGGCGCCCTTCAGTCGGCGTCGAACACGGCCGTGAGCGTGACGAAAAGGAAAGTCACTGGCGCGCGCATATCGGTTTCAAGTTCACGTTCTGACACCGGATCACGGCGCGGCCCGGCACTTTGAGCTGGCCTATCTGGCGCACTTCTCGCAGGCATCGTTGCCCTTGTCGAAGATGATGCGCCACTGCCCGGACGCTTCGCGACGCCAGATGGAGGTGAACGTTGCGATGAGTTCGCCTTTCGCGTTTTTCACCGGGCCCGAACTGATCGCCAGCGTGCCGGAGTCGAGCACTTCCACCTCGGTCGGCTCCCACGAAAACGGGGCGACCGGCGCGTTATAGAAGCGCTTCCATGCGTCAGCGACAGCCTGTTTCCCGCGCAACACACCACCGGAAAAGAAAATCGTGTCATCTGCCAGAAACCCGGTGAAAGCCGCATGATTGCGCTCCGCCATCGTGCGGGCAAAAGCGCGTTCGGTGTCCATCACCTGCTGCTTGAGAACCGCAGCGGACGATGTTTGCGGCAACGTTGAACAGCCACCGAGTGCCGACGCACAAAACAGCAGGACCGCAAGCAAGTGGGCAACAGGCAAACGCATCATTTACCTCAATAGGGAAGTCATGCGGCTATTTTCCTGCGACCATGGCGCCACAAGCAACCGATGGCATACTGACTACATGAAAAAGAAACCTATTCAGGTGCTGCATTTCACGCTGCGCGACGAATTTATCGAATTGCACAATCTGCTCAAAGTCACCGGGGTGGCCGACAGTGGTGCGGCGGGCAAGGCGCTCGTTGCCGCCGGCGGTGTCACGGTGGACGGTGAACAGGAACTGCGCAAGAGCGCAAAGATTCGCGCGGGTCAGCTGGTGAAGCTGTCCGGCGTCTCGATCTGCGTTCACCCGGCAGATAACTCTCCGGCTTAGGGCATGTTCAGCGACGCATGCCGTCGCTAGCGAACACTGCCTGCAGCTATTGCGCCTGCGCTGCGCCCAGCCCGAATCGCGGCGACGGATCACTGCCGTTCACGATATGCGCCGCAAAACCGGCAAACGAACTGGGGTTGTGCAGCGAAAGCTCGGAGGATTGCGTGTCGTAAGCCGGTTCGAATTCCGAGATGTGCGCGTTGGCAGCACCGGATTGCCCGTCGAACACATGCACCCCCTCGTGGATGAGGATCGCGACGCGCGAGTTCGGCCCAATCGGTTGACCAGTGGGATCACCAAAATTGTTCTGAACGTTGGTGAACGCGGGACCGAAAGTCACCGGTCCACCCAGCGGCGCCTCCGCTGGCGTTTCAATACCGTTGACCGGCGCACCCGTGCGAAACCGCGTGGCCGCCGCACCGTACAGGCCAATGAGTTGCGTGTAGCGCGTGGAAATGGTGACCAGATCGGCGTCAGTGACCGCACGAACATTGCCAGCACGCGGTCCACTGGCCGACAGCCGGAAATGTGTTCGCAACGCGGCCATCGTCAGTGCGGCCGGCGCCGTGCCTGTACTGCGGGCCAGCTGCAGCGCGGTAATGGCGGCCAGCGCAGCGCGCACCTTGCTCGTCGCAAGCGGTACATCCAGCCGCGCCAGGTCGCTCGCAAACAATGCGCCGCGCAGCATGAGATCCAGTACACCCATGACCTGGCGCCCGGCGGCCCCACCGTCCAGCGTCAGGTTGAAACGTTTTTCCAGCGCCCGCACGGCACCCGCCGTCTGTTGCCCGTAGATACCATCCACCTTGATGGTTGGCATGATTCCGGTGATCGCCAGCGCCTGCTGCAACAGGCGGACCGCTGCGTGGTCAGCATCGAATGCCGCCATGCCCGGCGCGTTGATCGCAGCAGCACGCAGACGGGTATTGGTGTTCCAGTGCGGTGCGAATAACGGCATGATCGTGCTTTCATCAGGTTGGCACTGAAGAAGACGTAACCGCCCATGTCATAGCGCCAGCCATGAACCCGTCCAACCCGGCGAATGGTTTTTTTGCGCATAACCCGAAAACTGAACATCCGTTTGAATGTTGCGGGCAATTATGCTATCGTCATAAACAGACGATTGGTCATGTTCCGATGCTCCGCTTTTCCTCATGCCCTGTTCGTCTTGATTCGCAGTCGCTGTACCGGTCGGGAGGATCACATGTCACGATTTCTGCGCCACTTGCCGATGGCAATGCTTGGCGGTCTGCTGCTTCTGTTTTCGTCCGTGGTGCACGCGGCCGAGCCGTCACGACCGTGGTTTCTTGATGGACGGGGACTATTGGTGCTGATCGTATGCATTGCCATGATTGGCCTGATCATCGCGCGGATACGCCGCATCTGAAACGTCCCTAGTTCGCGAGGCCCCGGCCCGCTGAGACCCGGTGCTGCCGTCGCTCCGGCTGAACAGGCGCAGATTTAACATGCGCCAATGCGCACGTTTTTATTCGCCGCCTTCATCGCGACGGCACTCTGGTTCGGCCTTGATGACTGGCGTCAGCGCAGCATTGATCACCCGGCCGGTATTCTGGTTGCAACGCCACCACTGCAACGCGACACCACGTCCGCTGCGCCGTTCCAGCACACGGGATACACGCTCACGCCGCGCGCTGACATTCAGGTCACGGCGCGCGTGCTCGCGGGTGAGCGCTATCGTTTTGACCGGCTCGCGGATCTGATGCCGCGTGATCTCGCGCTCGGATGGGGTGTCATGTCCGATTCGGCGGTGCTTGACCAACTGACCATCTCCCAGAGCGGTCGCTTTTACTTCTGGCGCACCAACACGGCGACGCCGCCGGTGCCGCTTGAACTCATCACCGCATCAAGCGCCAACATGCATTTGATCCCCGCAGATCGCGGGGTCGCGCGAATCATTGATCGTGCCCGCGTCGGTCAGTT
>CAYMSY010000156.1:4462-7182 GCA_964393195.1 uncultured Alcaligenaceae bacterium
TTTACAAAAGTTGTGCTGTTCACCGACACCGACGGGCGTGCCCGTTTTCGCGAGGAGTCGATCGCGCTCACCGAGGGCACGCCGCAATCGATGCTGTCGCCGGTTCAAAGCGCAACCGGCTATCAGCTCCGCCACAGTCCGGTCGGTTTCCGCAGCCAGTGGCACTGTACGCCGAACCCGCAATGGGTATTCATCCTCGGCGGTGAAATGGAAATCGGATTGCAGGGCAATACATCGCGCGTGTTCAAGGCGGGGGAACACTTCTTCTCCGCCGACACGCTGCCGGACGGCGCGACCTTTGACCCCGCGATTCATGGTCACTGGAGTCGTCAGGTCGGCACCGAGCCACTGGTCACGCTGTTTGTGAAGGTCTAGCTGACGAGAGATGCCGAGGCGCCGCGTGTGACGGCGCACTTGCCTCCCGGAGCGCCTAGAACGACCAGCGTGCGCCGGCGGACAGCAGGCTGAAGTTCAGTTTTCCGTTACCGCTTTCACTCCAGTCAAAAGTGTTGCCAACGCCCTGCACGCGCTGATAGTCGAGGGTCAGCGCGAGCTTCGGATTCACCTGATAGGACGTGCCCAGGCCCCAGTGAAAACGCGTCTGGCGTTCGCTGGGTGCGCGGTAACTCAGGCGCTCGACCACGTAATTGCCGTCGTTGACGACCGGATTGGCGATCGATTCACTGTAGCGCAGGTTCGAGGCCATCAGCCCGACGCGACCATTGACCGAGAACGCGGCGTTCACGGGCATCGTACCGACCAGATCGAGCGTCAGGCCGTCAAGCTTCTGGCGGCCATGTACCACGTAGGGCGAGTTTGCCGGAACCAGATCGGTGCTCTTGTTCAACCGGTAGGTCACGCCCTGTGAGCCGAAATTGCTGTAGCCCACTTCCACGGCGAGATTGGGATGAAAACGATAGCCGCCGTAAACACGTCCGGCAAACTCGTTGTCACCATCACGACGGGCGCTGTGAAATGTGTAGCCCGGTTGCGGCGATCCCGCTGCCTGCACCTGCGACGCGTAGTTGCCGTCGGTCATGCTGAAGCCCAGCGCGCCGCCCACGTAGAACGGGCTCTGTTGTTGCGCAAGTGCGAACGACGCCGCAGTCAGTGCGGTCGTCGCAACGGCGGCGCGGAGCACAAGACGCGAGACTGAGTGCTTACGATGGGTAGATTTCATGGAGGAGTTTTTTCGTAGTTAGCGAACTGGATGAGACATGGAATCTCCCCTTGAGTTCCTCACAGCCATGTTCGCCGACGGCAACGCGGTCATCAACGACAATTGCCGATATGGCAATCAAATCCACCATCTTCAAAGCAAGCCTCAACATCGCTGACATGGACCGCGGCTACTACGCCGACCATGCGCTTACGATTGCGCGGCATCCCTCCGAAACCAACGAGCGCATGATGATGCGCGTGCTCGCCTTCGCCCTCTACGCGGGCGAACGGCTCGAATTCGGCAAAGGCATTTCCACCGATGACGAACCGGCGCTGTGGGAACACGATCTGACCGGTCGTATCCTGCGCTGGATTGAAGTCGGTCTGCCCGATGAGAAACTCCTGCGCCGCGCATGCGGACGCTCGGAGGCTGTCGTGCTGCTCGCCTACGGCGGTGGCAAGACCGTTGAAGCGTGGTGGAAGCCGAACGAGGCACTGCTAGCCAAACAGGACAAACTCATCGTCAAATCAGTGTCTTCGGCCTCAAGCAAAGCCCTTGCCCAGATGGCCGATCGTGCGCTCGACTTGCAATGCACGATTCAGGACAATGACGTCTGGATTTCCGATCCGCAGGAACGCTTGCTGGTTGATATCCAACAATTGCATCCGGCGTCCAGTTAACAGGAGCACCTGATGTCGACGAACGATGAACTTCGCAGCAAACTCATCCGCAGTTTTGCATCGCCCGACGCAAGCTGGAGCACATTCACACGCGCACCGCACTACGAGAGCCAGGGCGTGCGCCTCGCACGCGGCACGGCGGCGAAAAAACTCGGCATGTCAGTCGACATCGTGCCGCCGGGCAAGCGTGCCTGTCCGTATCACTTCCACTATGCCGAGGAGGAGGCTTTCATCGTGCTCGAAGGCAGCGGCACGTTGCGCGTCGCGGGTGAAATGCTGGCGATTACTACGGGCGATGTGATCTTCATTCCGCCGGGGCCTTCGTTCCCGCACCAGATACTCAACACCTCGGACGCACCGCTCAAATATCTTTCGCTGAGTATCAACGCCGACATCGAGATTTGTGAATATCCTGATTCCGGCAAATACCTCGCGACGGCTGGCGGCGCTCGTGGCCGCGCGGAAACCCTGCTACAGGACGGCCGCATGCACCGCACGAAGGACGATCTCGACTACTGGGATGGCGAGCCTTGAGCGTCGCAAATCATCTATCAGCTTTTTTGTGAGAACCTCATCTAATATGGGCTCACAGGTTTATTTTCATAAAACTCGACTTTGTCGTTAATTGGCGCCTGAGTCCTTTATGAATGCGGGTTACAGAAATTAGCTGATAGCTAAAATTAGCCCGTTTTCTACATGCAAACCGGCAACGATGACGTGCTGAAGCCTTCAAATGCGTCTGATCTGGATGGCGACAAATCCGTGGTGTGAGCAATGAAATTCGGCGTTCCTAAATCTCAACGTGCGGGCGCTGATGCAATACTGGAAAGGCATAGCGCCCACGGCTGCTTCGTTGCCACTCGACATCGACGGCAACG
>CAYMSY010000157.1:0-2791 GCA_964393195.1 uncultured Alcaligenaceae bacterium
CCTTCAGCAGCTCGCCCGCCATGTGATACGGAGTTCCGGGACCACTGGAGGCGTAAGTGAGCGCCTTGGGGCTCGCTTTGGCTGCGGCGATCAATTCACGCAGATTGTTCGCCGGCACGCTGGGATGCGCGACGAGAATGAGATCAGAGTAGTTGACCGGCGCAATTGGCGCAAAGTCCCGGAGCAGCGCATAGGGTTTGTTCGGGATGAGCGTTTCGTTGACCGTTTGCGCGTTCGACATCATGAGCAGCGTGTAGCCATCGGCCGGCGCTTTTGCCACCGCATCGGTGCCAACCACGGCACCGCCACCGGGCCGGTTGTCGACGATGAACGCTTGCCCCAGCGATTCGCTGAGCCGTTGCGCGACCGCACGCGCGTAAACGTCCGCCGGGCCGCCCGTGGCAAAGGGCACGATGATCCGGACCGCCTTGGTCGGGTAATCCTGCGCCAGGGATGCCCCGATTGAAAGCGTGCAACACAACAGGGTGAACAGGCGTCGCATGGGGGTCTCCCGGTTCGTGATTGGTGTGAGCTTGCGTCGTAACTATTTGCCGGTCAACGCCTGCGTCAGCACTTTGCCTTCGCTCGCGCTCGGTACCCGGACGTTGAGGATATGCGCCAGTGTGGGCGCAACGTCCACGGTTTCAGCGTACTGCCCGTAACGCCCCGGCTTCATCCATCTGGGTCCGTGAATCATCAGCGGGACGTTGGTATCGTAACTGTAGGGTGTGCCATGCGAGCAGACGCTGCCGGGGTTCGAGGTCTTCGACTGGAAATAGTGAAACGGTTTGGTGATGACCACGATATCCACCGCCATTTGCCGGTGCCACGCTCTCTGCGACAGTAAGGCAACACGATGCGCAGGCAGATCGCCACGCTCCAGCTGGCTGCGGGTGAAGGCGAAGCCAATGCCCGGCTGCTCAAGCAGTGCGCGGGCCATGAAGGTTTCCACCTCTTCCCGGTTCAGTCCTTTCGCGTCGATCGCCGCGTAGTCGAGCGTCCAGCCGCCCACCATGTGTTGCGTGGCGATTTTCGCAATGCCGAATTTTTTTTCGGCCAGGGCATTGACCGCGTTGCGGGTGTCGGTTGGATCAATCCGGCCAGCCTCGAATCCGCGTCCCGCGCTGTACTCCGGCGTATTCATGAAGCCATGGTCGGCGGTCAGCACGCTCAGTACATTGCCGCGGCCAACGTGTGCATCAACAGCATCAAAAAACTTCGCCAGCGTCCGGTCAAGACGCAGCAGATGATCCATCGACTGGATACTCTCCGGGCCGAAGTTGTGATTGATGTAGTCATGACTCGAGAAGCTGACCGTCATGATGTCGGTCGCGCCTTTCGGGTTACGGCCGATCGACTCGCTTTTCATCATGGTGACCGCGAAGTTCGCCGTGGTTTCATCTCCGAACGGACTCGGCAGCAGCATGCGGTAATAAATCGGCCCCGGCGCGGTCTCGCCGATGCCATAGAGATAGCCCATTTTCGACGTCATCTGGTTGTAGACCGCGGCCTTCTGGCCTTCCGGTAACGCGCGCGCGTAGGCACCGGGATCGTCAAGCAGGACGTTCCAGCGCTGATGAAACCACTGGTTCTGCGGCGACTTGGCGTAGTAATCCTCCCACCACTGCGGGTGCTTGTCCATGTAGTAGCTGGTGCTGGTGAAGCGTCCAGTTTTGGTGGAGTACATGTAGGCGGTGCCCGTCTTGCCCGCCATCAGGATTGAGCCGCGGTCCTTGCCGGAGACCGAGAAAATGCGGCTGGCGTTGTTGTTGGCGTAGCGCAACTCGTCACCGAGCAGGCTCACCTGCAGGTTCTTTGGGCTGACACCGTCCTCCTCAAGCGTGGGCGTGCCGTCAAGGTAGCGATGCGCCGTGTCCGCGGTGTTGTAAATGAACTTGCCATCCCGGGTTTTCCAGTCGTTGCCGATGATTCCGGTCTGATACGGATATGCACCGGAAAGAATGGTCGCGTGCCCGACCGCAGTCACGGTAAATGCATGTGCCTGATGCGCGTCAGAGAACCATGCACCTTTGTCCATCAGGCGCCGAAAACCATTGGGCACAAAAAGGTCATAGTTCTTCAGCAGCTGCTCTTGCGGCAAGCCATCCACCAACACCACCAGCACCAGTTTTGGCGGTGCGATGCCGCCGGCAACCGGCGCCGCAAGCGAGATACCGGCCATCATGGCGAACGCCCCGATCAGCAGTCCCTTCAAAAAAACCATCACACCCTCCATGATGCCCGCAGGCTCGAACTGTTCATCATCCAGCGATTCTAGGACCGCCATTGCTGATGGAACCCCTCTCGGATTCAATTGCGGACACCCCGCTCACGAAAATTCGTTCGCGAATACACTGGCTGTCAAAATGCTGCAAAGGAATCTCGCGTGAAAACAAAAGCTGCCGTCGCCTGGAAAGCGGGTGAACCGCTGACCATCGAAACTGTCGATCTCGAAGGTCCGAAAGCCGGTGAAGTGCTGGTCGAAATCAAGGCGACCGGCATTTGCCATACCGACTACTACACGCTGTCCGGCGCCGATCCGGAGGGCATTTTTCCGGCGATTCTGGGACATGAGGGCGCGGGCGTCGTGGTCGACGTCGGGCCCGGTGTCACGACGCTCAGGAAGGGCGACCACGTGATTCCGCTCTACACGCCGGAGTGCCGTCAGTGCAAGTTCTGCCTCTCGCGCAAGACGAACCTGTGCCAGCTCATTCGCGGGACACAAGGCAAGGGGCTGATGCCGGATGCAACGAGCCGGTTCTCGCTGAATGGCAAGCCGATCTTTCACTAC
>CAYMSY010000157.1:2801-7167 GCA_964393195.1 uncultured Alcaligenaceae bacterium
ACATGGGCACCTCCACATTCAGCAATTACACGGTTGCGCCTGAAATTTCACTGGCGAAGATTCGTAAGGATGCTCCCTTTGATAAGGTCTGCTATATCGGTTGCGGCGTAACCACGGGTATTGGCGCTGTAATCTTTACGGCGAAAGTTGAAGCCGGTGCAAACGTCGTTGTATTCGGTCTGGGCGGCATCGGACTCAACGTCATTCAGGGAGCGAAACTGGTCGGCGCCGACAAGATCCTCGGCGTTGATATCAATCCCGCTCGCGAAGCGATGGCGCGCCAGTTCGGAATGACCCACTTCATCAACCCGAAGAACACCGAGAACATCGTCGACGCCATCGTGCAGCTCACCGACGGCGGCGCCGACTACAGTTTTGAGTGCATCGGCAACACCAAGGTCATGCGGCAGGCGCTCGAGTGCACGCACAAGGGCTGGGGCCGCAGCATCATCATTGGCGTGGCCGAAGCGGGCGCCGAAATAAGTACCCGGCCATTCCAGCTGGTGACCGGCCGCAAATGGGAGGGTTCCGCGTTCGGTGGCGCGCGCGGCCGCACCGATGTGCCCAAAATCGTCGACTGGTACATGGAGGGCAAGATCAATATCGACGATCTCATCACGCACACCATGCCGCTGGAGGACATCAACAAAGGCTTTGATTTGATGAAGCGTGGCGAGTCAATTCGCGGTGTAGTGCTGTATTGACGTCAATGCCTGCCCTCGAAGTTCTCAGCGAACACGCCTGTTTCGGTGGCGTGCAGCGGTTCTATAAGCACGCGTCTTCAGTGATCGGTCTGCCGATGCGTTTCTCGGCCTTTCTTCCTGCGCACGCAGCGGCTGGCGAATGTGTTCCAGCGCTGATTTATCTTGCGGGTTTAACGTGCACCGAAGAAACATTCATGACAAAAGCCGGTGCGCAACGGCGCGCGGCTGAGCTGGGTATCGCGCTGATTGCACCGGACACCAGCCCTCGCGGCGCTGGCATTGCGGGTGAGAACGATGCCTGGGATTTCGGGCTGGCGGCGAGTTTCTACCTTGACGCGCTTCGGGAGCCTTGGTCGAAGACGTATCGAATGGAGACATACCTCACGCAGGAGCTGACATCAGACATCGGCGAGCATCTGCCCATTGACACGAATCGCCTCGGATTGTTTGGGCATTCAATGGGCGGGCACGGTGCGCTAACGCTTGCTCTACGGCATCCTGGACTGTTCAAATCGCTCTCGGCTTTTGCGCCTATTTGTGCGCCCACACAATGCCCATGGGGACAAAAGGCTTTATGTGGCTATCTTGGCATTGAGACAGATATGTGGCTGCGGCACGACGCTACCGCATTGATGAGCGCACAAAGCTATGCGCCGTATCCGGATGGAATTCTCATTGATCAAGGGCTCGCCGACAAATTCCTTGAAGTGCAATTGCTTCCGCACTTGTTCGAGGCTGCCTGCCGGTCCGTCGGACAACCGCTGACACTTCGCCGTCATGCGGGGTACGATCATGGCTATTACTTCATCTCCACCTTCATCAACGATCATCTGGATCATCACGCGCGCATTCTCGCGAACGCGTGAGCCACATCACGCTCAAGCATCACGGTAATTCCATGTCTGAAAAGAAACCCAGCACACTTCTGATTCACCCATCACGCAAGGCACCATCCGGCTTCCGGTCGCTGATGCCCGGCACCGAACGTGCCTCCACCGTGCTCTTCGATACTGTCGACAAATGGAAGAACCGCTCTGGCTTTGATGAGTCGATTTACACCTATGGCACCAGTGGCACGCCCACGACACGTGACCTGCAGAACCGCCTGCTGGAATGGGAGGGCGGCTACAACACGGTCCTGTTTCCGTCGGGGCTGGCTGCTGTGGCGTTTGCCTTTTTGCCTTTTGTCGAGCCCGGTGACCACGTGCTTATCCCGTCAAACGTTTACGACCCGGTGAAGACACTGGCCAATGGCCTGCTCAAGAAGATGAATGTTGCTGTCGAGCAGTACGATCCATTGATCGGGGCCGGGATCGCGGCACAGATCAAACCGAATACCAAACTCGTCTGGGTTGAGACACCGGGCTCGATCACGATGGAGCTGTCTGACCTCCCTGCCATTGCCGAAGTCGCGCACGCGGCAGGTGCGCTAGTTGCCATCGACAACACCTACACCGCCGGCTGGTATCTGCGTGCGTTTGAAAAAGGTGCCGACATCTCGGTGCACGCACTCACCAAGTATCCGGCTGGCCACAGTGATCTGGTAATGGGCTCGATCACCACGAAGGATGAAGAGACGTGGAAACGCGTCAAGGATATGGCGTTGCAGACGGGCCAATGCGTAGCGCCGGATGACGTTTATCTGGTTCTGCGCGGACTGCCCACCATGCCCATGCGCATCAGGCATGTGGAACGCGCTGCACTCGACATTGCACGCTGGCTCAAGAGCCGTCCGGAAGTCAAACTGGTCTTGCACCCGGCGCTGCCCGAGTGTCCCGGCCACGAGATATGGAAGCGCGACTTCACCGGCTCAACGGGCGTGTTCTCATTTGTGCTGAACGACCCGTACGGCGCCGATGCAGCCGCGCGCTTCATCGATGCCCTTGAACTTTTTGGCATCGGAGCAAGCTGGGGCGGTATCGGTTCGCTCGCGCTGACTTACGATCTCGCGAAATCACGTAGCAACTGGCCGCATCAAGGTGCATTGATTCGCCTGAACATTGGCCTCGAGGACGAAAGTGATCTGCGCGTTGATCTTGAGCGCGGCTTTTCCGCTCTGTAGGACAGGCGCGACTCTGCCGCGATCAACGTCACACTTTTTAACCCTGGGTTGCGGCGAAGCCGCACCTACACAAGACAGCGAGACAAATCATGACCACAGCATTCGACTTCACAGTCAAAGATATCAACGGCAAGCAGCAGAAACTCTCCAAGTACAAGGGAAAAACGCTGCTCATCGTCAACACCGCCAGCAAGTGCGGGTTCACGCCGCAGTATCAGGGCCTGCAAAAACTCTACGACAAATACCACGATCAGGGCCTCGAAGTGCTCGGATTTCCGTGCAACCAGTTCGGCGAGCAGGAACCGGGTGACGAGAGCGAAATTGCGAGTTTCTGTGACCTCACCTATGGCGTCAACTTTCCGATGTTCGCGAAAGTGGATGTCAACGGTGACAACACCGCGCCGCTTTTTGAACATCTGAAGAAAGCGGCACCCGGTCTGCTTGGCAGCGAGAATGTCAAGTGGAATTTCACCAAATTTCTCGTTTCACCTGACGGTAGCGTGAAGCGATTTGCGCCGAAGGATGAGCCCGCTTCACTCGCCAAAGACATCGAGAAAGCACTGGGTTAGCCGTACCAAATAGTTTTGACCGTCATCCCGGAGCACCCGGGGATTCATTAAGCAAAGTGATCGGTTTGACGTAATGAAGATGAGTCGTACAGCAACGTCCGGGGTTGAGCATTGCGGTAGCCTCATGACGAGGTACGTTGCGCTCGTCGGTGCGGCTGTTTCGATATTCGTGCTGTGCACCTCAGTACACGCACAGAAAACACTGCATATTGCCTTCACAGCCGCTGAGACAACGTTTGATCCGGCCGCCTCGGACGACATTCCGTCCAGCGACATCATCCGCATGGTGTTTGATCCGCCGCTCGACTATGACTACCATGCGCGACCCGTCGCCTTGCGACCCGCCACGCTGGCGAAGATGCCGGAGGTCTCGCCCGACGGCCGCACCTACACGTTGACCGTCAAGCCCGGCATCCATTTCCAGAGCGACCCCGTGTTCGCCGGCAAGAAGCGTGAATTGACGGCCGCTGACTATGTGTACTCGATCAAGCGGTTGATGGACCCGAAGATCGCTTCGCCGAACTATTACCTGATCGAGAACAAGCTGGTCGGCATGAAACCCGTGCGCGAAGCTGCCGAGAAATCAGGCAAGTTCGATTACGACCGCGAGATTGAAGGTCTCAAAGCGCTTGATCGCTATCGCCTGCAGATTGTGTTCGAGAAGCCGCAATACGAATTTCTCTTTGACCTCGCGGCGTCTGCGTTCTCCGCCGTCGCCCGTGAGGTGATCGAAAAACATCGCGACGAGCGCGGCCGTGTGCGCGAACACCCGATCGGTACCAACGCCTTTCAGCTGGTTGCCTCGGAATGGAAGCGGTCGAGCCGTATCGTGCTCGAGCGCTTTCCGGGCTATCGCGAGGAGGCAATGCCGCTCGCCAGTGGTCCTTCGCCGACCTTGCGTGTGCCGCAGCTTGACCGCATCGAGGTGCAGATCCTTGAAGAAGCGCTGCCGCGCATGCTCGCCTTCCAGAGCGGTGAACTCGACAAGGTCGACGTGCCGCGCGACATGCATGCCCGCATGTTTGACGGCA
>CAYMSY010000158.1:0-7115 GCA_964393195.1 uncultured Alcaligenaceae bacterium
CGATCTCCCTTGGCGAAACGCACCAGCTTGTACGGCCCCGTGCCAACGGCGGCCTTGCCGCTGTTGAAATCCTCGGTTGTGGCGCCGGTTGCCGCTTTTTTGGAAACAATGGCAACAGTCGAAAGGTCATTGGGCAGCAGGGGGTGAGGCTTTTCAGTTGTCATCACCACTGTGAGCGAATCAATCGCTTTCACGGCCTTGATTGGCCGTACGTACGTCGAAAACGAGGACGGCGAATTCGGGACTTTCGGGACACGATCCAGAGAAAAGATGACATCCTCCGCAGTGAAGTCGCTGCCATCGTGCCACTTCACACCTTTGCGCAGCTTGAATTCCCAGTTCAGATCATCAATCGGTTTCCACGACATGGCCAGGCCCGGCGTCAGTCGTTGCCGCTCGTCCATCTGAACCAGCCGTTCAAACACATGCGCAGCGGCGGAATTGTTGGGCCCCACGTTGTGATAATGCGGATCAAAGGCGGTGATGTCGCCTGACAATCCGATGGTGATCGTTTGTGCAAAAAGTGTGACGCTGGCAACTGTTGCGGCGCACAAGGCCATAATCATCTGCACAGACTTTCTCGTTGAACGCATGGTTTTTCCCCGGCTGAAACTTGAGGTCACAGAATAACCGACCGCACGACCGGGCAGTACGCATGAACGCACGCATTGAGACGATATTTCCTGACATTCGGCAGTGGGCGGCCGGCAACACGGGAACCACCTATGTCTGGACGTTCGCAGGACCGGCATCCGGTCCGCATGTATGCGTGAACGCACTGGTGCACGGTAACGAGGTATGTGGTGCCATTGCGGCTGACTGGCTGCTGTCGGAATTGCAGGCTGGGCTTCGGCCCGTTCGTGGGGCGTTATCGGTGGTATTTGCCAATGTGGACGCTTACCACGCGTTTGATGCCTTGAAGCCTTACGAATCGCGCTGTGTCGAGGAAGATTTCAACCGGCTGTGGGATGTGGCCACGCTTGATGGACCACGTGACTCTCGCGAGTTGCTGCGCGCACGCGCGCTGCGTCCGTTCTACGATGGTGTCGATCACCTGCTTGATCTGCACTCCATGCTGGAACCGGCACCGCCGATTGCGCTGGCGGGCGATACGGAGAAAGGGCTGGCGCTGGCGCGTGCCGTTGGCGTGCCGGAACACATCCTTGTTGACTCCGGACATGTCGCCGGCAAACGCTTGCGCGACTATGTCGGCTTTGGTGACCCACAAAGTCCGAAAAGTGCTTTGCTGGTTGAGTGCGGGCAACATTGGGAGGCGACCGTGGGCGATGTCGCCCGACAGACGATGCTGCGCTTCCTGAAAAACTTTGGCATTCTCGATGCAGCGTGGCTGGCGCAACACCTTAATCATTCGCCGCCGGGGCGGCAGCGCGTGATCGACATCAGTACCGTCGTGACCTTGAGGAGCGAGCGCTTCCGATGGATTCGGCCGTTGCTTGGACTCGAAGTGATCGCCGACGCCGGGACACTGATCGCGATGGACGGAGACGTCGAGGTGCGAACGCCGCATGCAGAGGCCGTCATGGTGATGCCTGTGCCGCGACCCAAAGTCGGACAAACGGCGGTACGCATCGGACGATTCAGGCCGGATCAGGATTAGGCGCTATTCGATCGGCCGGGCGTCGCTTCGATCGGGTCGATCCACCCAGTAGCGCTGCCGTACTTCACGCGTTTTTTCGGTCTGCTCAAGTGCATGGTCTGATCTGAGAATGACGGCCCCATTCCAGTCGGTGCGCAGGATCGGGATGTTGCGACTGGCATAGCGTGCCAGCACGGCCTCGCGCGGATGGCCAAAACGGTTGCGATACCCGGCGTTGATGATCGCGAGCTTCGGTGCGACGGCATCAATGAACTGTGGCGTCGAAGATGTCATGCTGCCGTGATGCGGCATCAGCAGAACGTCACTTCTGAGCATTTCGGAGTTGATAGCGTAACGGTTGACTAGGGCCGTTTCACTGCGTGCTTCAACGTCAGCGGTCAGCAGTGCACTGAAATTTTTGCTGCTGACCTTGATGACGCATGAACGATCATTCGTCTTTATTGACGCCTCGCGATAGTTTTCCAGCTCAGGATGCAGCACATCAAACTGAACGCCATCCCAATTCCATGACTGGCCGGCCGCGCAGGCGAGCGGGAGAACGCCGCGCTGTGTAGCCGTCTTCACGATGTCGCTATCAGCGAACACGGAGGTCAACATCCAGTCCACAGGCACGCTGTTTAACAATGACCGGGCACCACCGCTGTGATCAATGTCGAGATGGCTGACTACCAGGCCGTGAATTTGCGATGATCCAGATGCACGCAGGTAAGGCGCAATCAGGCGTGACCCGGCATCGGCTGCATCGGTCCAGCGTGGACCAGTGTCGTAGACGAGCGTGTGATTCGCGGTTTGCACAACGGCCGCTGTTCCCTGTCCGATGTCCAGTACGGCCAGGCTGAATTCGCCTGTAGCCGGACGTTGCGGTGCAATGACAAACAGCGGCAAACACCAGAGTGCGCCGAGCCAGCGATGCGGCCACCCGCGTGGCGCCAGCAGTATCAGGCTGCCAAGAAGTGCCAACCCTACCGTCCACAGCGGCGGTGCGTGTTGAGCCCAGACCGGTGATGGCAAGGCCATGAGCCATTGCAAACCCAGCGTGAGCCAGACGATCAGTTGGTGCGCGACAGTCAACAGTGCATCAACGGGAAGTACCAGCCAGAGCAGGGTCAGCGGCACCACCAGCATGGTGATCAGGGGAATGGCGACTGCGTTGGCTATTGGACCTACCAGAGAGACCTGTTGAAACAGCGCGATTGAGATCGGCGCGAGGCCGAGGGTGACCGCGGCTTGCGTCATGAGCAGCATGCGCCACCGCGACCGTTGTCCGACACGACCTGCGGTTATGTAGATCAGGAACGCGACGGCCATAAACGAGAACCAGAAGCCGACCGCGAGTCCGGCCCAGGGATCAATCAGCAACACCACGACCAGCGCCCAGATCAGGATCAGCCACAGTGACAGACTTCGACGCAGCATCAGCGCGGTCGCACCTGCGAGCAGCATGTAACAGGTGCGCTGCGCCGGGACTTCGAAGCCGGCGAGTGTGGCGTAGGCTAATGCGATAGACGCTGCCGTCAGCGCGGCGGCCTGCTGGGCAGGCAGTTTCGCGACCAGCCGGGGTGAGCGACGCCACACCGAGAATACGAGCCACGCGACGCAGGTGGCAAACAGCGTCACGTGGGCGCCGCTGATGGAGAGCAGGTGCGAAACCGCAGTCGCGTTGAACAGCGACCAGTCGGCCTCACTGATGGCACGCTGGTCACCGATCGCCAGCGCGATGAGTACGCCGCCGTAGCGCTGCCCGGCCAGTGCGCGTTGCATGCGCTCGCGCAGTCGATCGCGTAGCTGATTGATGTGGTCGATGAATCGTCCGGCATTGGCCGCGAGGCGGCGATTGGGTTCATCGCCGCGCACGCTGCCCGTAGCGCGCAGATTGTTTTCGAGCAGCCACGCCTCGACGTCAAATCCACCCGGATTGGCGTAGCCATGCGGACGCTTGAGCCGCACGGTCAATTGCCAGCGTTCGCCCGCGTGCAGTGTCGGCAGCGGTTCGCCTTGCAGCTCCTTGACGCTGGCTTTGTACCAACCGAGTGCGATGCGCGGCGGAACCGGCGCCCCAACCGTCAGAACATGCTCGACCGCGAACGCAAAACGAACGCCCTGATTGTCGGCCTGCGGCAACTCGTCAATGACGCCCACCAGTTCGATGTCGCGGCCTTCCCATTCACGCGGCAATTCGTTGGCCATGCGAAGGTCGGCACGCAACCATGCAAGGTTCGCTCCGATGGTCAGGGCGATCAGCACGGTGATAGCAAGCGCGGTGCGTTGCGGACGCAACAGCGTAAAGAGACCAGCGGCCAGTCCGATGACCAGTAGCAAGGCTGACAAGGGGCGCGGCGGAAGCGTCGGTATCCACTGCGCGAGGACCACGGCGACAGCGAAGGCGCCGAGCGTGAGGACGGTACGCACGATTCGGCGCGATCAGACGAAGGGCGTTACTCCGCCGTCCAGTGGCCCGATTTGCCACCCTGCTTTTCGAGCAGCCGGATCTGCGAGATGACCATGCCGCGATCAACCGCCTTGCACATGTCATAAATCGTCAGCAATCCGATACTTGCCGCGGTAAGTGCTTCCATTTCCACGCCGGTGCGTCCGACAGTTTCTGCGGTGACCTCAATGTGAACAACAGATTTCGCCGCGTCGGTCGTGAACACGACGGCGACGCGCGTCAGCGGAATCGGGTGCGCCAGCGGAATCAGGTCGGCACAGCGCTTGGCGCCCTGAATGGCCGCCAGCCGTGCAACGCCGAGCACATCACCCTTTTTGTGCGAACCGGATTCAATCAGGGCCAGCGTCGCAGGAAGCATCGCAATGGCGCCTTCGGCGCGGGCCACACGTTTGGTTTCTGCTTTGTTTCCGACGTCCACCATATGCGCCTGACCGGTGGCGTCGAAATGTGTAAGTGTTTGTAACGGTTCGGTCATGGCGAGGGGCCCGATGAGGTCAATCAAGGAACTGGAAGGCGATTTGGGCTATCTTAGCAAGATGCATTTCACCCTTCCCACGCGTCAGACGCGTCCGTCCGGCCCGCTTCGTCGACACACGGTCGTGGCTGCGCTGACAGCAGTCTCCCTGCTGGCGAGCTCCGCCAGCGCACAGTCCTCGCTGCCGGAGTTGGGCGACAGCTCGGGCGCGCTGGTCACCGGGCAGCAGGAGAAAAAGCTCGGCGCCGAGGCGATGCGCGAGCTTCGTGCGAGTGGCGCTTATCTGCAGGATCCGGAGGTCAATGCGTACCTCAACGAACTCGGGCAGCGCATCCTCGCGGCCAATCCGTCAATTCGGGAGAAGTTCGAATTCTTTGCGGTTGGCGATCCGGCGGTGAACGCGTTCGCCATGCCCGGCGGTTACATCGGTGTAAACATGGGGCTCGTGTTGCTCACGCAGTCCGCGAGCGAGCTCGCGAGCGTGCTCTCGCACGAGATGGCGCACGTGACGCAGAAGCACTATGCGCGCATGATGGACGATCAGCGCAAGAACGCCTGGATGGGCATTGCCGGTCTGGCGGCGGCGGTGATTGCGGCCCGCGGCGGCAAGGGCGACGCCGCGCAGGGCGCGCTGCTCGGTTCACAGGCGGCGATGGTGCAAAACTATCTGAATTTCTCGCGCGACAACGAGCGCGAAGCGGATCGCATCGGCTTCCAGTATCTGTCGCGCGCGCAGTTTGATCCCCTGTCGATGGGCACCTTCATGGAGAAGCTGCAACGATCGACCTCGTTGAATGACACCGGCGTGGTGCCGGGCTATCTGCGCACCCACCCGATTACCGTTGAGCGGATTGCCGATGCACGGGCGCGTGCCGGCAGCAGCAGTGACTTCAAGCTGGCGAAAGAAAGCCTCGATTTCCATTACGTGCGTGCGTTGCTGCGCAGCTATGTCGGTGACGCCAAGGCAGCGGTAACCTATTTTGAAGCGGCGCTGGAAGAGCGCAAGTTTTCGTCGGAGGCGGCAACGCGTTATGGGCTCGCAGCGTCGCTGCTGCGCACGCGCGATTTTGAACGTGCCAAGCGTGAGCTGCTTACGCTGGAAACGGCGCGCGTGAAGCATCCGATGATCTCGGCGATGATGGGACAGTTGCTGATCCAGAACGACGAAATCCCCGCTGCCGTGCGCCATTTCGAGCGCGCGATTGCCGAATATCCGAATCACTGGCAGCTGCATTACGACCTGCCGGAAGTCCTGCTGCGCGCGAAGGAGCCGAAACGGGCGCTCGCCTCGCTGGAGAAAAGCCTGTCGCGGCGGCCGGACGACGTGCAGCTGCTGGAGCTGGCAGCACGCGCTTGCGCTGACGCCGGGTTCAAGATGAAACAGCACCGTTTCCTTGGCGAACAGTATGCGCGACAGGGCAATTTGCGCGGCGCGCTCGATCAGTTTGAGCTGGCGTCAAAGGCGGGCGACGGCGACTACTATGAAGCGAGTTACGTCGAGGCGCGGGTCCGTGAAATGAAGCGCGAAATCGCGGCAATGGCCAAAGACAATAAGCGTGGTTTGTTTGATTAGCTTATTGCGGAAAGCGCCATTTTGATGGGCATGGCGCATGATTATTGGCAAAGTCGACTTTTTTGATATTTCGATGGCGAGCCCCAATTGGATAAGAGTTTCACAAAAAAGATGTTGAATAAAAAAGGCCGTAACTGCGGCCGGCATGAGGTGTAGACAGTGGATCGGCAGACGGTGGCAAAACGCAGCAAACTCATTCCTTGGGCCGGTGGCACCATACTGATCGCGCTGATCGCGGGCGCCGGCTGGTGGTGGCTGCAGAACGGCGGCGACGCCGCGCAGCTCAAGTACCGCACGGCAAAAGTGGACAAGGGCGCCCTGACCTCAACGGTCGCGGCAAGCGGCACGCTCAATGCCGTAAAAACGGTGGCAGTCAGCTCGCAGATTTCCGGGCAACTGAAGGAAGTGCTCGTCGATTTCAACAGTGAGGTGAAGCCCGGCCAGGTACTCGCACGTATCGATCCTGAAAGCTACCAGTTGCGCATCAATCAGGCGCGCGCCGACCTCGATGCCTTGCGCAGCACCGCGCTCGTGCAGCAGAACATGGTGTCGAGTCAGAAGATTGAACTCGGCAAGGCGAAGATTGCGCTCGCTGATGCTGAACGCGATTTTCAGCGCAAGAAAGAACTCGTGGCCAAGGGCTTCATCAGTCCGTCCGAACTCGAAAAAGCCGACACGGTGTTCAAGACGGCGCGTGAGCAGGTGTCACTCGTCGAACAGGGCATCCGCACCCAGGAGTCACAGGTTGCGTCGGCACAGGCCAACGTGCGGCAGCGCGAAGTGGTGCTGCAATCGGCACAGGTTGATCTTGAAAAAACCACCATCCGCGCGCCGGTCAACGGGGTTGTGATCGCACGCAAGATAGAGCCGGGCTCGACGGTGGCCGCGAGTTTGTCGGCGCCTGATCTGTTCATCATTGCGCAGGATTTGCGCGCGATGCAGGTGGAGACGTCCATCGATGAGGCCGACATCGGTCGTCTCAAGGTGGGCCAGAACGCGA
>CAYMSY010000159.1:0-7111 GCA_964393195.1 uncultured Alcaligenaceae bacterium
ATTTCTCGTCCGCTCGCGGAGGACAACTGCGTAGCCAACTGCTCGGCCAATTCCAGCAAACCCTGGTTACCCTGGTTCACGTTACTGACCGCTTGAGATAGCGAAGTCAGGATCGCGCGCGCGCTTACCAGTTCGTCTACTTTGCCGTCAACTAGTGTCCACCGCTTCTCCAGTTCGCTAACCGCAGTACGGACAGCCTCGGATTGCGGTTCGCTAACGGAGATTCCACGATAATCGCCTCCAGCGGACAATGCTTTCAAGTTAGCGCGAAATTGCTCTCGACTCGACTGCAAAACATCAAAACCGGCAGCGCCGCCCATTTCTGATTGCGCTCCGCCGCGTGCCAGCCGTTGCGCAAGCATTTGCATCTCAGTCGCGGCCGCAATCTGTGCACCGTTCTTGCGCGCTTCAATCGCGTACAGGCCAAACAGGATGAGCATCAATACGAAGCTGGTAGCGAGCGCGGCCGCCAGGTACTGAAACTGCTTGGCAGTTGGCAGATGCCCAATCAAAGGAAGTTGGCCGACAGACTTGCCACCTCTGGCGGCTGCCCTAAGTTGTTCGACGACCGACACGGCGCGCGTCGGATCATAGGCGCTTGCCATGCCGGTATCGGCAGCAAGCGGTGCAGCAACAACGGTCGGAATATCAGCTGGAGCCGATTGCGATCCCTTACCCTTGAAGACTTTACCCAACTTTAGCTTCATAGCCCCCATCCCCTAAAAATTTCTACCGAACGACCTGCAAGAACTCCGCGTCTGAAGCGAGTCGTTCTAGATCCACTTCTATCCAGTTAGCGCCGTCACGATCAATCCATGAGGCGCCTTCCCAACTTCTCTTGAGCGGAGCATCATGCGCACGCATTTCATCCAACAATCGCAACCCTACCACTCTCGTCACAACCAGCCCTGCTCTGACCTTACCGAGACGTTGTCCTAGCAGAATAAGGCGGCGCGCCCCGATGTCAGAAGTAATATGAGTCCCAAGCCAAGCGGCAAAATCACTCACGGCGTACAACGATCCACGCACGTTTGTAACGCCCAGGAACCAAGGTTGAGTTAGAGGGACCGGAGTGACCTCGCTAACCGGAGCCACCTCTGACACGTCATCAAGATCAAGCAAGTAACCACGATCACCTACGTGTACCGCTAGTCGCGACTGACGCTGCGGCAGTTCCGCAGCCTGTCGCAAACGTAGCGCCAGCGCTTCCTGAAAATCTCTCAACCGATTGCGGTCACGCGCCACGACTATTTCTCCGGATCACAGCACAGAAAATCACAATTGCGGCGCGCACGTACCGCGTCACATCATCGCTAGCGAGTGGCATCTGAGCTGATGACATCATTGTTGTCATTGATCCAACCGGGCGATCTTCTCAAGCAAATCGTCCGCTACGATTGGTTTGACGACATAATCGCGCGCGCCCTGCCGCAAACCCCAAATCTTGTCGGTCTCCTGACTTTTCGTCGTGCAAATGATCACAGGAATATGTTTGGTCGCCTCATCACGCGCAATGACCCTCGTCGCCTGAAAGCCATTTAGGCCCGGCATGACAACATCCATCAGGATCAAGTCGGGTAGAAGGACTTTAGCCTGTGCCACAGCCTCCTCGCCACTGTCGCAAGTGTTGACTTCATAGCCGCCTCGCCTCAGGATTTCAGATATGGCGTGGCGCTCTGTCGGCGAATCGTCAACTACGAGAACTCGTTTTACGGGCATTTTTCTTCCTAATTGGTTCGTTCGCGGCCGGCGAATGAAGCAACCGCTGAAATAAGACTTTCTTTTGTGAACGGCTTGGTCAGGTACTGGTCGGAACCCACCATTCGCCCTCTGGCTCGATCAAACAGCCCGTCTTTAGAGGACAGCATGACCACTGGTGTTGATTTGAATTTCGCGTGCTTTTTGATTAGGGCGCAAGTCAAGTATCCATCGAGGCGAGGCATCATGATGTCAACAAAAATAACATCCGGTCGGTGATCTGCGATCTTCGCGAGTGCATCGAAGCCATCTTCAGCCAGAATGACTTGACAACCCGCCTGTAGCAAAAAAATCTCAGCGCTACGACGAATGGTATTGCTGTCGTCGATCACCATCACCTTGAGTCCGTCTACTCCAGACGGTATCGAGTTAGTGTCAGTCAACTGCATGACGAAGGCGCCGTGTAAAGAACATTGTCATGCAGTTTGCCATGGCTTGACTCATTTTGCATCGCATACTCACTTTTTTCTACGAGTTTTCTGTGCGGTGTAGACACTCGGCAACATTGTTGGCTTGCCCCCTTACGACTTGCGCTGATTCAAACCCAGAAAGAGCCGATAAGCGACGTTGTCCGTTTCCTCTACCGAGGCATACCCCAACCGGGAAATATGCGACAGGAATTCATTCAGTTTCTTGTGAGCACTGTCCGGCGCTTGAATGCCGGCCAACACCCTTCCAACGTCCGAACCGTGATTTCGATAATGGAATAACGTAATGTTCCAGTCATCATGCATGATGCGCAAGAATTGCGCCAAAGCGCCAGGTTTTTCCGGAAAATCGAAGCGAAAAATCCTTTCACCCATGGCACCGGGGGCATGACCGCCAACCAGGTGCCTGACGTGCAGCTTCGCCATCTCGTTGTCTGTGAGGTCGACGGCCGAGATGTGCGCGCGCTTGAATTCCCGGATCAGTTCAATAACTTCCTTACGTTGTGAAATTTCAACGCCTATAAATATGTGGGCGTCTGCGCCCCCTGCGTATCTATAGTTAAATTCCGTGACGGACCGTGGCCCAAGAACGTCACAAAACCGACGAAAACTGCCAGGTTTTTCCGGAATGGTTACAGCGAGCACAGCCTCCCCTGCCTCACCCAATACGGCTCGCTCCGCGACAAAGCGCAGCCTGTCGAAGTTCATGTTTGAACCACAAGCTACGGCAACAAGTGTCTTTCCCGTGCACCGATGTCTTTCAACGTACTTCTTGAGTCCAGCGACTGACACCGCTCCGGCAGGCTCGAGCACCGAGCGGCAGTCCGAATACACGTCCTTGATGGCTGCACAGATTTCGTCGGTGGAGACCGCAATGGTTTCGTCCACATATTTCTTGCAGAGTCGAAATGTTTCTTTTCCGACCTTTTTGACGGCGACGCCGTCAGCGAATAACCCAACACTCTTCAACTCAATTCTGCGCCCTCGTTTGAGCGACTCAATCATGGCATTCGAGTCGGCAGGTTGCACCGCAATTATTCGCGTCGCTGGTCGCACTGCTTTTACATAAGCAGCAATACCGGAAATAAGGCCACCTCCACCAACCGCCACAAATATGGCGTCAATCTCGCCCTGATGCTGACGCAATATCTCCATGCCGATTGTGCCTTGCCCAGCAATTACGTCAGGATCATCATACGGGTGAATGAACGCTTGGCCCCCCGCTCGCGTCAACTTTTGAGCATGCTCATAGGCATCCGAATAAGACTCTCCATAAAGCACCACCTCGGCGCCACGCGCTCGGACAGCGTCCACTTTGATATTGGGCGTCGTCTCAGGCATAACGATAGTCGCGGTCGTCCCAAGCTTCTGAGCTGCGAGCGCCACACCCTGAGCGTGATTGCCACTGCTGGCGGCAACGACGCCGGCCGCAAGTTGCTTCGAGGACAGGTGCGCCATCTTGTTATAGGCCCCGCGCAGCTTGAACGAGAAAACAGGCTGCTCATCCTCTCGTTTGATCAGCACCTGATTCGCAGTGCGAGCAGAAAGCAGTCGGGCCGTCGTCAATGACGTCTCAATAGCCACGTCGTACACCTTCGCATTTAGTATGCGAATCAAATAATCCACAATATTGTCCCCAATACGCAAGCTGGGCAAGTACCGCAGAAGACTGTCTGCGCGGTACCCAGTGTAAGTCTCTTAACCCGATTGACTTGGAATTTTATTCCGCAACATTGTTGCGTAGCCTTGAGTAAACATGCTGGCTGCTGACATAAAGTTCCTTGAGTTCGTTGTTACGACTGAAACTTTGAAGTGTGTCGCGCATGGGTGGGCGTTTGGTATTGTCGTGATAGTAGCGTCAATGTATTCGGATCGGCGTTGCCTTCGTCAGGAAGGGTTGTTACTTGGGAAAATACCGCTACAGACAATGTCAACCTGATGCCGCACGCAACAGGATTGTCCTACGCGGATCGCTGCTGCAACGCTGGCGCCAGAACTGAATCAACTGGCGAGCGTCGCGTGCGACACATCTACCCTACATCGCGAGGATAGATGTGTTGATACGGGGGTTGCCGGGCGCTGTCAATGGCTGGCCGAAACAGTACTTTCAAGTTCCTCATCAAGCACCCATGTGTGTTGCACGCCTGACTGCTCTGCGAGTGCTGCTAGATATTTCTCATGTGCGACAGCGGTGGCTGCAGGCAAACTCACTTCCAGGATGGGCGAAGGCTCTCCCGTTATGACGGGGACATATTCGACGGTACTTGCGTCTGTGATGGCCTCCGGTATCGGCATCTCAAGTACACCCTGACCGCGAGTCAATCCGAAATAGACCTCGGCCAGTAACTTGGCGTCCAGCAATGCGCCATGAAGGTTTCGCTGCGAATTGTCAACGCCCAAGCGATCGCACAGCGCGTCAAGCGAATTCCGCTTGCCAGGGAACTTCTCTTTAGCCAAAGCCAGAGAGTCCGTGACGAGTATGCCTCTCGCCGATATTTTCGGGAGGCGGATTCGGACCAGCTCCTGATCCAGAAACGAAACATCAAACGGTGCGTTGTGAATGACCACCCGAGCACCAGCCAAGAAATCCATTAACGGTTCTGCTATCGCAGAAAACTTTGGTTTGCCGCGCAAATCATCCCAAGAGAACCCGTGTACTGCTGTCGCCGCAGTGTCTATCTCTCTCTCTGGGTCGAGATAGAAGTGCAAGTACTTGCCCGTCAGCTCACGGCCCATAGCCTCTATTGCGGCTACCTCGATGATTCGATGTCCGAGACGAGGATCAAGCCCCGTCGTCTCCGTGTCCAAAAAGATCAGCCGCTCAAGTACTTCCATGCCGGTTTAAGGTCTCCTGTATTTCCTTGATGGCCAACTCAATTTCAGCATCGCTTAGCGCGCGTCTGCCTGTGCTGGGCTCTGCTAATGTTATCGTGCGATCCATTTGAGTGCTGAACTCACCCATCGCAAGGGTTTCTGTGTGCGTTGTTGTCAGCGTGTCCGTCCACTCGCCCGCACTGCCGGCCCAGCGGACGGCAATAATGCTAAGGTTGTCGCAATCGGCTCCTGCTCGTTTTTCTGCGTCGTTCAGTATCTCGGGGGTTGCCTTGCTGAGCTCGGCCTGCCCCATTCGTGCAACAAGCTCGCCGTCGTTGTATGCACTCCACAGGCCATCCGTGCATAAGAGCAACAGATCGTTCGGCTGAAGCGGAACCCGCGGAGAGAAATCGACAGTGGGCTCGAAGGCGCCTCCCAAGCAGCTAAAAACTTTATTGCGGTCTGGGTGTCTGCCTGCTTCGGCAACATTGATCACGCCGTTGTCAAGCAAATACTGGACTTTTGAATGGTCCCGCGTTCGAGTGACAAGCGATCCTCGGCGAATGTGATAAAGCCGGGAATCACCTGCGTGCGCCCAGTATGCCGCGTCATCCTGCACTACACAGGCGACACACGTGGTGCGCGGCGTATCAACAAGACGAAACCTTTGAGCATAGTCGGCAAGCGCGCTGTGCGCTGCTTTTAGCGCGTTCTGCAGAAACAGAACAGGGGACGCCAACACGGGTTTGGCTTCTTGCTCGAACCTTTCCAGTAGCAGACGAACCGTAATGTGTGCGGCTATCTCTCCCCCAACATGTCCACCCATCCCATCGGCCACGACAACAAAGAGCGCGTCTCGGGTGTAGATGTAACCAACTCTGTCTTGGTTGACTTTCCTACCACCACGCCGCGTTTCCTGGAAGATGGAGAATTCCACGACGCTTCCTGCTAGTGCTGACGGAAGGCGGCTGACACGCCGACTTCAGTGGCAGTCGTCTTGACGTCTACGAAAACATGGCTGCTAAACACGTTTTCGTCCCGATCCAGACAATCCGAGTTTTTCGGAAATTCGCGTCAGTAATGGTTGTTTGGCTTGCTCCGGAGCAGCCAGCAGCATCTTTTGGACCTGATACACGGACTGTGGCCTTTGCAATGGATCCAGTTTGAGACACTGATCGACCAGTTCAAGCAGCCGCGACGAGTACTTGCCCGCCCACAGTTTCTTGGCTGCTACATAGTGGTCATCTTTTTGCCTGCTATCAGCAGCCTGGGGCGCAAATGCTGCAAAGCAAGCGAAAAGGGACGCTCCAACGCCATACAAGTCTGTCCAGGGGCCTAGGCGGTCGGAGTCCCCTTCTTTGTACTGTTCCGGCGCCGCAAAACCCGGGGTATACATTGGGGTCATACGACTGCCTCGAGACGCAAGCACTTGCCTCGCCGCACCAAAATCCAGTAAGACGGGAGAACCATCGGTCCGAATGTAGATGTTTGCGGGCTTGATATCTAGGTGCAGCAACCGTCGTGAATGCACCTCGCGCAAGCCGTTCAGCAGTCGTGAAAATACATGCCGTATCAGCCCTTCTGGCAACATGCCTTGATTTCCCTGGATGTACTGCTGTAGCGTCCTACCTCGCTCATACTTCATCACCATATAGACGGTTTCGTTCGCGCGAAAGAAATTCAACACACGAACGACGTTGGGGTGATTGATGGTCGCCAGAGACTTGCCTTCATCGAAAAAGCACTTCATCCCGAATCTGAAGGAATCAAGGTTTTCAATGGAACTTGCGTGCACTCGCGACCCCTCGGAGCGCAATACCAAGCCGCTGGGAAGGTACTCCTTGATGGCAACCACCGTACCGTTGTCATCTACGGCTCGATAAACGATGGAAAAGCCGCCGCGACTAATCGCGCGATCAATGCGGTAGTTGTGTAACTTGTAGCCCTGAGGGAGGGCGCGATTGGCAACGATGGACATCTGCTCAGGTTCCGCCGTTACTATTCTTCAACTTTACTCGCATGTTTTTGATGTGCTTGCGCTACTGCAACTGCATCCCGTCTGGTGGGCGGTGCGGTTTGATCTTCATCTTTTCGCCGAGCGCCACGATTCT
>CAYMSY010000160.1:0-6401 GCA_964393195.1 uncultured Alcaligenaceae bacterium
CCGGCACCGGCAAGACAGTGAGCCTTCAGGTACTGGCCGAGGGTTTTTCGCGGCTTGGTGTTCCGGTATTCATGGCCGACGTGAAAGGCGATCTCACTGGACTGTCGCAAATTGGCGGAGGCAATAAACGGGTGACCGATCGCGTGGCGCTGCTCAAGCTTGCGAGCTACGCCAACGAACAGTTTCCAGTGACCTGCTGGGATGTTTTCGGCGAACAGGGGCATCCGTTACGGGCCACCGTGGCCGAGATGGGCCCCTTGCTGCTGTCGCGCATCCTGAATCTGAACGAAACGCAGAGCGGTGTACTGACGGCCGTATTCAAGATCGCCGACGACAAAGGTCTCCTGCTGCTCGACCTGAAAGACCTGCGCGCGATGCTCGCGCACGCCGGTGAGAACGCGAAGGAGTACATGCTGCATTACGGCAATATCTCCGGCGCCAGCATCGGCGCGATTCAGCGTGGCATCCTGACGCTCGAATCGCAAGGCGGGGAGAAGTTCTTCGGCGAACCCGCACTCAACCTGTCCGATCTCATGCAGACCGTCGACGGCAAGGGCGTCGTGAACATTCTTGCTGCGGACAAACTGCTCTCGAACCCGCGTATCTACGCGACGTTTCTGTTGTGGCTGCTGTCCGAACTGTTCGAGAGCCTGCCCGAGATTGGTGATCCCGATCAGCCAAAACTGGTATTTTTCTTCGATGAAGCGCATCTGCTGTTCAATGAGGCGCCGCCGGAACTGCGGTCGCGTATCGAACAGGTAGTGCGTCTCGTGCGGTCTAAAGGCGTCGGCGTTTATTTCGTGACGCAGAATCCTCTTGATGTACCGGATGTGGTGCTCGGCCAGCTCGGCAATCGTATCCAGCATGCGCTGCGCGCCTACACGCCGCGTGATGCCGAAGCCGTTCGTACGGCTGCTTCGACATTCCGCCCGAATCCGAAAATCAACACCGAGCAGGTGATCACCGAACTGGCAACGGGCGAGGCATTGGTGTCGTTCCTCGATGAAAAAGGCAGGCCCAATCCGGTAGAGCGTTGCTGGGTGATTCCACCCTCCTCACGCATCGGTCCGGTTTCGCCGGAAGAACGCAGCGCGCTGCTCAAGAGCTCGCTCGTTACAGGCGTCTACGACAAGACAGAGGACCGTGCCAGCGCGTACGAACATCTCACGGGACGGGTGGCGTCGCGAATCGAAACGGCTGAAAAAACTGCCGGCCAATCGACGGTGCCCGCACCGGATGCACCCGCTCAGGCGCCCGCCGAAGAAGGTGGTTTCTTCGGAAAAATGGGCGGCATGATCGGCGACGTGCTCGGCAGCAAGACCTCACCGCGCAGCCGGCAAACGATCGGCGAGGCGGCGATGAAATCCGCTGCACGCGCCGTCGGTACCGAAGTCGGTCGCCGCGTGATCCGCGGCGTACTTGGGTCGATTTTTGGCGGGAAGCGCTAATACTGTCGCGCCAGGACGGTCACTACAACCCGCAAAAGACAATGCCCTCGTCGGTCCAGCCGAGACGATTGATCATGTCCTGATGCTGGGCAAGGTTCGTGCTGAAGCGGTGGTTGCCATCGTCGAGGTAGCGCGGTGCGCCTTTGAACGCGCGATAGACCGGCGTCGTTCCGGCCGGGCAGGTGCCGCTGGTGCTGCGCGGCACAGCATAACCCTCGACGCCCTCCAGCCACGGCTTCGCGTCAAGCGGCAGATTGGTCGGATTGACGCTGGTGAGCAGCAATTGATCGGAAGCCGATGCCGTGAAGAAGTGGCTACCACGTGAGCCCGCACGCGCGACCTTCGCGAAAAAGTGACGCTCGAGCGGGACCGTGGTGACGTTGGGCGCCGCGTAGAGCTTTATCTCATTGCCCGTACGCGTCCATTCAGGCCGCAAATCGAGCGCGGCCTTGTCTGCTGCCCGGCCGGTCAGAAAGTAATAGTCAAGCGCCGGGTAGTAATACTCCGTCAAGGTGATGCCCACGGTCTTGCCGACCGGCAATACCTCCACGGCCAGCGAGTTGCTTGATACGCTACACGCGATGCCAAGCGCGTTGGTAACGTAGGCTGTTTGCCGTCCGACGCCGCCAATCCGCGAGCGGTCCACTGTCACACGAAGCGTGCGGCTGTCGACATAAGTCGGCGTGTAGACGACGCCGGCTACGACCACCAGCGAAGCCGGCGTGAAACCGGTTCCCTGCAGCAGAAGCGTGGCCGCAGTCGAGTCATCGCCAAGTACGGAGGGTGAAACCTCACTGAGCCGGAGCGGCTCGTTAATGCTGTTGAAGCTCGCCACGAACTCCGGTACCGATGCACCTATCGTCGTCACGTTGGTGAGCGCAGTTCCGCTCAAGGTGCCACTCCAACCCGCGAAGACTGCGCTGGTCGTAGGCGTAAAGGTGACCGTCACTGGTGTGCCGTAGCGCAGCCAGGTGGCGCTATTGCTCATGTTCACGCTGCCCGCGCAGGCGGGAATTGTCTGACGGAAGGGTGCCAGTTCACGATGCGCGCGAATGGTCACGTTGCGTGTGCCGCTGGCGGGCATATCCACTTCGCCGGTCGCCGTGTTGTCAAAACCTTCATAGCCATCGAGAATGTGCCGAATACTGGACCCGATCAGCTGCGGTGACGCCATTTCGATCTTCCATGTGCCCGCCGTGTTGCGTGCGATACGCGGCGCGATGGTGTTGCTCGGTGTACCGCCCGGTGCCGTGACGCGGACCGATACGCCGTCGACGATGCCGTCACCGGTCGCGTTGACAGCGATCGTGTTGCCATTGTGAAACAGCGCCCCAATCGTCTGCTGGGCAAGCGATCCATTGATCAGCAGCGACAGGTTGGGCAGCAAGCCGGCGCCACCATTGAAAGCCGCCGCGCTGCTCCATGTGAAGTAATGCTGATAGCCCGAGGCCGGCGAGGCGCTGAGATCGAAGGTGCTGAATTGTGGATACAACGACGCGGTTCCGGGCCACGGGGCAACACGCGGCGCGACCGCAGAGGTGCCACCAGCCTGCGCGAATGGCGTCGCTACGACATCAATCAGGCGCACGAAATTGGCCGTCAACACGGTCGCCGATGGCGCTGTCGCCGGACGGCCCAGGGAGCCGTCACCCGGGCTCACTTGCCAGGGCAGCTGTCTCGACGGTGTCACTCCAGCATCGTGGCTCCAGCGGCCAAAGGCGAAACGGAATCCTCCGGCCGTCTGCAAATCCTCAGTCGCCCAGACACGATGCACGCTGCCCATCGTCCAGTCGAAAACAGCCGGCGTAGTGACCGTCACCCCGTCCACCACCACGCGCAATCCTGCCGGATTCGTGGTTACCGTCGTTTTAACCGGCGCGGCACCGTACAGCCGCAGCAGACCGTCAATGTCGGCCGGCGAATAGGTGCCGACACCGCCCACATCAATCCCGGCCGGCTTCGTCTCCAGGGTAATACGGTCCGCAAACGCCGGAAAACTCGTACGGCTGTAATGCATGATGGAGCCGTAGTCATAGCCCCCCATCGTCCGCGTGCCAAAGATCGGCTGATTGTTGCCCCGCTTCGACGGGTCCATGCGATCCAGCTTGAGATCAACGAATGCGTTCGCACTGGCATCCTGCTGCACATGCCACAGTCCGACCGCGTGCCCCATCTCGTGGACGAAGGTGGAAACGCCACACTCCGGATCGCCCGTGATCTGTTGACGGCCACCGATGCGTCCCACCGAACTTGCACAAGCACCCGAGTTGGCGGCAGTAGTATTGAAGGCCACGTAATCCGCCTCACCGTTACGTGGTACCCACCGCAACACGCCCGCCATGACGCGGTTGACTTCGGCGACAGCACCTTCGATATTGGTCGAATTGCCGGCTTCAATCGTATAGGGCACTTCAACCACCCCGCTCGCGGCGCGCTGCCACAGACGACCCGCCGTGTCGATGGTCAGCGCCTTGCGCGTGGCCTCCATCTGCTGCTGACCACGCTCAATGGCGAGACGCCATTCGCGTACCGCATCCTTGGGTCCGATGATGATGTCGCCATCCGTGATTGCAAATTCGCCGACTTCCACGTAGTCGATCCACTGGCCGTGCCAGAGTGTGCGGAAGCGTTCATTGGCTTGAGCTGGCAGCGCAGCGACGATGAAAACCGTCATTACAAGCAAGTTCACCATGAGACCGATTCGAAGTAGATGCATCTGATGTGATTCGCGTGGAGTTGAGAACAGTGCCCGTGCGGGGCATCAATCCTAGCATCGCTGAAAACAGCGGGCTTCGGGCGTGAGTTGTGACGTGATGACGGAAACCGGGGCGCAAATACGTCTGGGCAAGACGGAGTGCTGGCGCCAAATTGGCCATCACAGGAGCAAGGAAAACATGAACATGACGACAGTCACGATCGACCGCAGCACGTGGATGTGTCGCGCACGGATATTGACAGCGGCCGCCCTGCTGCTGATCGCGTTTGCGGCACAGGCAACTGAATGGTTTGTGTCCACATCGGGCAGTGACACGACGGGCAACGGCTCTCAGGCTGCACCGTTTCGTACGCTCACGCATGTGCTCGCGCCATCGGCCGCGATTGTGCGTTCCGGCGACGTCGTTACGCTGCTCGGCCCAAATGGCAACAACACGTTTCGCGAATGTGATGTGCGTCTGCGCGTGCCGCTCACGCTGCGCTCGCCGGCAGGTGAGATGGCGCACATTCATTGCGATCTTGCTGTGCAAGACAGCGTGGCTATCCAGATTGATCCCGAGGCTTCGGGTTCGCGTTTGTCGCGACTGGAAATCAGCGGTGGCTATTACTACGGCGTCTTCCTGCAAACCGATTGGGATCAGCGCGGCAATCCGGGTGGAACCGGTGCATCAAACATCGTGATTGAAGATGTGAAGATTCACGACACCGGGCGCGACGGCATCAAGATCACGCCGAAGTGCGACCACATCACCATTCGTCGCAGCGAGATCTGGAACACCGGCGCGATCTATCCGGCAAACACGTCGCTTGACGACAAGAATGCCGAGGGCATCGATAACGTGAACGGCTCATTCATGACCGTCGAAGACAGCTACATCCACCACACGGCGACGACCGGGCTGTACTTCAAGGGCGGCGCGACTGACGTACTGATTCAGCGCAACCGCATCGAGAACACGGGCGCTGCGGGGATTCTCGTCGGCTTCGATACGAGTCCGGAATTTTTCGACATTGTGGCGAATCCGCAGTATTACGAGGCCATTCGCGGCATCGTGCGCAACAACGTGATCCGCAACACGAATTACGCGGGCATCGGACTTTACGCGGCGCGAGACAGCGTGGTCGCGAACAACCCAACCGGCAACACGGCGAATCTCGGGCACGCGGCGCTTTACTTCGGCGTAACGTTTCAGGACTACGAACCGGAGGCGCGGCGACCAGCGAACGTGAATCCGCTGATCCGCAACAACCTCGTGATCCAGAACGGCGGTGATTGCGTGCGCATTCGCTATTCGGAAGAACTCGGCGGCTTGTCCGGCTTGTCCGGCAGCGCGAATAGTGACTTCAACGCGTTTCACGACACAACCGGTTCGTGTCAGTTTGTTGACTCGCGACCCGGCAGCGCAATCGCGGAAGCGGGCTTTTTTTCGCGATGGCGTGCGGCGTCAGGCGGCGACGCCAACAGCATCTCGGTACCCCTCGCCGTTGAAGCCGATGGACGCCTGCCTGCGGGCAGCCCGGCCATTGATCGCGGGCAAACGGTTGTACAGGTAGCGGACGATTTTGAAGGGCATCCAAGAGTTGCGCCGTACGACATTGGCGCATACGAATTTGCTTCGTCAGCCTCGGTTCAACCGCCGCGCGGGCGTCCGAAACCGAAGCACCCGTGACATGTTTCATGTAACAGCTATTGACTGAAACCCTTATTTGATAAGGGCTGTCAATGCAATTTAATCAAAAGTCGACTTTTGGACGATTTCAGCACTAAGCCCTTATTGAATGGGCATTTTGCAACAAAGTTGATAGTCAATGGTGCAAAAAAAACGGCCCGGTCATTGCTGAGCGGGCCGTCGATTTCGGTGTCGCGCGCCGTAACGCCAACGCGAGCTATGCCAGCGCCAGCTCCGTATCCATCAGCGGCTTCAAACCGGCGCGTGCCGTGATTGCGCAGCTTTCGATTTCCGGCAACAGTTTGGCGAAGTAGAAACGCGCCGTTTGCAGTTTCGCGGTGTAGAACGGGTCGCCCGAGTTTTGCTTCGCGAGCGCAATTTTCGCCATCTTCGCGAACCAGAATGCGAACACAGTGTGACCTGCAACGCGCATGTAATCAACCGCTGCGGCGCCGACCACTTCCGGCGTTTTCATCGCGACGCTGCCGATCTCGAACGTGAGCGTCGACCAGAGCTCGGCGGCCTTCAGCATCGGGCCGATGAATTCCTGCATCGCCTCGTCGCCCTC
>CAYMSY010000160.1:6411-6760 GCA_964393195.1 uncultured Alcaligenaceae bacterium
TTGGTGCCTTCGTAGATCATGTTGATGCGAGCGTCGCGCACGAATTGCTCCATGCCCCATTCGGCGATGTAGCCGTGGCCGCCGAACACCTGCATGCAGTGCGATGTCGAAATCCAGCCGTTGTCGGTGATGAAGGCTTTGACGATCGGTGTCAGCAGGCCAACGAGCTCGTTGCATTCCTTGCGCGTCGCTTCGTCAGGATGATTCAGCGCCTTGTCGATCAGCAACGCACAGTACAACGACAGCACGCGACCACCTTCGGCGTACGCTTTTGCCGTGAGCAGCATCTTGCGCACATCAGGATGCACGATGATGTTGTCCGCCGGTTTGTCCGGATACTTCGGACCGG
>CAYMSY010000160.1:6770-7110 GCA_964393195.1 uncultured Alcaligenaceae bacterium
GCCCTGCGACTGCATGCCGACGCCAATGCGCGCCGCATTCATCATCACGAACATTGCGGCGAGCCCCTTGTTCGGCTGTCCGACGAGCCAGCCTTTGGCGCCGTCAAGCGCAATCTGGCAGGTCGCGTTCGAGTGAATGCCCATCTTGTGTTCAAGACCGGTGCAGAAAATCTTGTTGCGCTCGCCGATTGACTGATCAGCGTTCGCGAGGTACTTCGGCACGATAAACAGCGAAATGCCTTTTGAACCCTGCGGTGCATCGGGCAGACGCGCGAGAACGAGATGCACGATGTTCTCGGCGAGGTCATGTTCGCCCGAGCTGATGAAAATCTTGTTGCCG
>CAYMSY010000161.1:0-7108 GCA_964393195.1 uncultured Alcaligenaceae bacterium
TGGGGCGTGCGCATCGACGAGGCGCTTTTTCTCGGCGGTCTCGACAAGGCCGAGTTCCTGCGCGCCTTTGGCGCCGACATCTTTTTTGACGATCAGCGCCGGCATGTTGAATCCGCCAGCCGCGTCGTCACCGCCGGGCACGTACCGCACGGCATCACCAACAAGAATCAATGAATCTCCTCTTCGAAGACGACGGCCAGATCAAGGCCGGCCATGCCCTGTCCGAATCCGATAATTCGGCCCAGGTTGAACTGCCCGGCGGTCGCCGCATCAAGGTCAAAGGCGCCAACATCCTGATGCGCTTCACCGAGCCATCTGCCGCACAGCTCATGACGGCCGCACAGGGGCAACTCGCCGACATCGACATGTCGCTGCTGTGGCAAAGTGCGGAAGGCAGCGACGAATTTGCATTCACCGAGCTCGCGAAAGAGTATTTCGGTGCCAACGCGACGTCCGAACAGACAGCCGCCACGCTGCTGGCCTTGCAGCAGGCGCCGATGTATTTCTACAAACGCGGCAAAGGTCGTTACAAACGTGCGCCCGAGGACGCCCTCAAGGCTGCGCTCGCGAGCGTCGAGCGCAAGGCGCGCGAGGCAGAACAGGTTGAGCTTTGGGTGAGCGAGCTGATTGCCGGTCGTGCACCCGCCGAGATCGCAGAAAACTGGTCGAACCTCCTGCACAGCCCTGATAAACAGAGCCTCGCCTACAAGGCGCTGATTGCCGCTGCGGATCGCGCGCGCATGGCGCCGGTGCACCTGCTCGCAAAATCGGGCGCCATTCCGTCGACGCATGCGCTGCATTTCCAGAAATTCCTGCGCGCGACCTTTCCGCGCGGCGTGGCCTTTCCGGCCGGCCTGTCAACGCCGAAGGCCCCCGAACTGCCGCTGGCGACAGTCGCCGCGTTCAGCATCGACGACTCGGCAACGACCGAGATTGACGATGCCTTCTCGCTGGAGGCCCTTGCTGATGGCGGCTTCCGGCTTGGTATTCACATTGCTGCCCCGGCGCTGGCGATCACCATCGGCAGTGAACTGGACAAGATAGCCCGCGACCGCCTGTCCACGGTTTACATGCCCGGACACAAGATCACCATGCTGCCGGATGCGATGGTCAGCGCCTTTTCACTGGACGAAGGCAAAAGCCCGGTTGCGTTGTCGCTGTATGCAACGCTTGATGCCGCGTTGAACGTCACCGCAACCGAAACACGCGTCGAACGGGTTTCGATTGCAAGCAACCTGCGCATCGCCGAGCTCGACAAACTGGTCTGGCAGGATGCCGCTAACGACTCGGCCCCGGGCAACCGGCATGCCGAAGCCTTGCGTGTTCTTCATCGTCTGGCTCAGCAAATGGCGGCTGCACGTGGAGAGCAGACGGTCAATCGCGTTGATTACAACTTTGCCGTGATTGGCACCGCTGACGCTGCCGACTGCCGTATCGAGATCACGACACGGCAGCGCGGATCGCCGGTCGATACGATTGTTTCGGAATTGATGATTTTCGCTAATGTGACCTGGGCCAAGGCCCTGGCCGATCGCCATCTGCCAGGCATGTTCCGCGTGCAGGCGGGCGGCAAGACCAAGATGAGTTCGCTGCCAGGCCCGCATGAAGGGCTCAATGTGCCGCACTACCTGTGGGCCACCTCTCCGTTGCGCCGCTACGCTGATCTGGTGAACCAGCGGCAGTTGCTGGCGGTGATCAGCGATGACACGGCGCCTTACCAGCGCGGCAGCGCCGATTTGCTGGGCGCCGTGGCGGACTTTGACACCACCTACTCCGCCTACGCCGAATTTCAGCAGCAAATGGAGTTTTACTGGTGTCTGCGCTTCATCCAGCAGGAACAGATTGGCAAGATGACGGCTCACGTTATTCGCGAAAATCTGGTGCGCTTTGATCAATTGCCGATTGTTCAGCGCATTCACGACATGCCCAATCAGACGCCTGGCGCGCAGGTGATCCTCAACGTTGCCGAGGTCGATTTGTTCGAACCGGCGTTGCATGTTCGATATGTCGAGACCGTTGGCTAGCCCGGCATCCGGTCCAGCCCCTAAAATCGACGCGTGAAGCGCGCCGCCAAAGTCACCCACGTCCACGCTCCGGTCCCGGTGCCGGTCGCCGTGGGCATGAGTCCGCTGCTCAAGTGGACGCTGGGTGCATCGCTCGGCCTGCATCTGATCGTGCTGTCGCTGCATTTCGAGCTGCCGAAACTGTTCAAGCAGTCGATGTCTTCGCCGCCACTCGAAGTGTCGCTGGTCAATGCCAAGACGCAGTCGAAACCGTCACAGGCGGACTTTCTCGCGCAGGCGAACCTTGACGGTGGTGGAAATACCGATGCCAAACGGCGGCTGAGTTCACCGCTGCCGCGCGCTGCGGTGGATGCGCAGCAAACGCAGCTGGCCGCTGCACGCGAACAGGTGGAAACACTGGAGCGGCAGACGCGGGAGCTGCTGCAACAGCTCAAGTCGAAAAACCAGACGGCAACCGATCGCGACGCCAAGGATTCGCCGCGGGTGGATTCGGTGAACGCCTACCGCGAGCTGTCGGCCAAAGCGCTGGAGCTGCAGCGCCTCGAAGCGCAGATCGCCCGTGAATTCGATTCCTACCAGCAGCGTCCGAAGAAAAAGCACATCGGCGCCCGCGCGACCGAATACCGCTTTGCGCGCTACGTTGAAGACTGGCGGCAAAAGGTCGAGCGCGTCGGCAACGCGAACTATCCCGAGGCGGCGCGTACCCAGAAGCTTTACGGCTCACTGGTGCTGACGGTGGCGATCAAGGCTGATGGCCGCATCGAAACCATTGAAATCGACCGCGGTTCCGGCAAGAAGCTTCTTGATGCGGCTGCGCTCAAGATCGTCGAGCTGGCCAGTCCTTATGCGCCGTTCCCGGCCGACATCCGCGCCGACACCGATATTCTCTACATCACGCGGACCTGGAGTTTCACCCGCGCCGGCGAGCTTGAGAGCAGCGCCGCGTCCAGCCTCAAAGCGCCATGACCCCATCGTCACCCAGCCCGGAAAAATACGCCGTTTTTGGCAACCCCATCGCCCACAGCAAGAGCCCGCGCATTCACGCCATGTTTGCCGAAAGCCTCGGCCAGCGTATTGACTACGATAAGCGGCTCGCGCCCGCCGATGGATTCACCGCAGCGCTGCAGCAGTTTCGCGACGAAGGCGGGGTTGGCGCCAATGTGACGGTTCCATTCAAGCTTGAAGCCTTCGCCCTCGCCCGCGAGCGGTCGCTGCGCGCGCAGCAAGCCGGGGCTGCTAATTTCCTCGTCTGGCGCAATGACCACTGGTATTGCGACAACACCGACGGCGCCGGTCTCGTGCGTGACATCGAAACCAATCTTGGCACCAGCCTGCGCGGTGCGCGCGTGCTGCTGCTCGGCGCCGGTGGCGCTGCGCGCGGCGTGCTCGGGCCATTGCTGCTGCGCGGGCCACAGCGCGTCGTGGTGACCAATCGCACGCATGAACGCGCCGTCGAACTGGTCTCCGCGCACGCGGCGGACCATCCGGTGTCAGCCGCCACGCCGGATACATTGATGCAGGACGGCACCCGGTTCGACATCGTGATCAATGCGACGTCGTCAAGCCTGAGCGGTTCGCTGCCATTGCCGGAGCGCGCCAACATCTTCGCGCCCGGTGCACTAGCCTACGACATGATGTATGGCAAGCAGCCGACGATCTTCATGAACTGGGCTCAGGCGCATGGTGCCGCGCGCGTGTCCGATGGTCTTGGCATGCTGGTGGAACAGGCCGCAGAGAGCTACGTGCAGTGGCGCGGTGCGCTACCGCCCGCCGCGCCGGTAATCGCCATGTTGCGCGCCGAACTGGCGCGCGAGTAGCGCCTTGCACGTCGCCCGAACCGTTGGTCGCATGCTCGCTGCGGTATGCCTTGCCATGATCGGGCTGTTTGTCATTGCGCAGCTATGGTTTGCGCTGCTGGTCTGGTGGTACGCAGATCACGCGCCGGGACAGACCGCCTTCATGTCGTACCGCATGGGCGAGCTGCACGACAAGAAGCCGGATGCAACACTCAAGTACACCTGGGTGCCCTACGAAAAAATTTCGCGCAATCTCAAGCGCGCACTGATCGCGTCGGAAGACTCGAAGTTCGTCGAGCACGAAGGCTTCGACTGGGACGGCATCCAGCTCGCGCTCGAGAAAAATCGCGCCAAAGGCAAGACCGTCGCGGGCGGCTCCACAATCACCCAGCAGCTCGCGAAAAACCTCTTCCTGTCGCCTGAAAAGACCTATCTGCGTAAAGGCCAGGAAGCGATTATCACGCTGATGCTCGAGAACATGCTCGACAAGGAACGCATCCTTGAGCTTTATCTCAACGTGATCGAATGGGGCAACGGCGTGTTCGGCGCCGAGGCGGCCGCACGGCGCTATTACGGCGTTTCCGCTGCACAGCTTTCGGCAGAACAGGCCGCCAAGCTTGCCGCGATGGCGCCCAACCCGCGTTTTTACGAACGCAACATGGGCGCCCCAGGCCTGCGCCGCAAAACCGGCATCATCCTCGCCCGCATGCCGCAGGTGGAGTTGCCGGATTAGCGGACAGACGATGGTCATAAACCGGTTGCCCACTGGTCATTTTTTGCTTTCAACTTTTTATTGAAATGACCATTTGATGCGGCATGGTGGCGCATAACACGAAATGTCAACTTATGGCATAAATCCGCTCTTGGCCCCTAATGAATGCGGTTTTCATGAAAAAGCTGTTAGCAAACAATGCGGCGTCGGAATGTAGCGATCAGACCTGCTCACGGAGCAAATGAAGCGCTGCATCGTGTATTCAGGTAGGTACGAACTTGCGCCCAGGTCGTCCTGGTTGCGGTGGCACTGACAACTCCCTCCAGGGCGGCAGAGCCGGCAACGCCAGACATGGCACGCAGCAGGATGAGTCCGTCATTGAACATTGATATATCACCGCTGCCGTCAGCGTCCAGCGCCTCAATGTTGATACGACGCAGTATCTGATCCGGCGACGAAACTGTCGCGTTGGCACCAAGCGCATCGGCAACCAGCGCTGGTCCGGTGAAGCCGGCCATCGCGCGTGCAATTAGTACGCCGTCAGTCGCTGCGTCGATGACTCCGTTCCCGTCGATATCCAGCAGGCATAACGGGACAAACCGTTCGCCCTGCCAAAAACCCGAGTAGACGCGAAACACGCCTGCCGTATTAGGCAACGTCCCGGCGGACTCACCTATCGTTGCGTCCACCCGATAGGTGGCGCCGGTCATCACGCCCTGCCCGGCCAACACAACGTCGCTCGTTATCGCATAAGGTCCACCGGTCATGATCGGTGCCGCGCTTGAGTGAGTAATAAACCCAGTCAACAGCATCACGCATAACGATGGCATGAATCGAACGGCGATGTTGAGACAAAGCATGCGAACGCCCAATTTCTTTCGAATCTGCCGCAGCAACCGGACCCCGCTCATGTCAAAAAATCATCAGCGTGAACTTCGCGCCGGTCGTGTTGTTTGTGCCGTCGTGGACGAATGTGAACACATCCAGTTGGGTTGCAGACACGCGTCGATAGTTTGCGCCGATTTTGTAGCCGCCAGAACCGAAATTCCCGGCCGAATTGAATTCGGCAGCGAGTGAATAGAGACGGTTGACAATGTCAAACGGCAAGGTCACTCGCACCCATCCGGAGGCGATCTGGGCAATGCTGATGCCGCAATTGGTGTTTGGGCTGCTGGCCCCCGTTACGCCGTTGAAGCATTTGGTGATGAACGGACCGCCGGCAAAATTCCCGTCAACCTCGACGGCGGCTTTGATGATTCCACCGAACGACGGCGTCTGCGTTGCCGTACCGTCCACGTAGAGCGCTCGTGCGCCCTGTCCGTTGAGCGCTCTGGCATACATGCCAAATCCATCGGCACTGGTGCTCACACCGAAGACACCGACCGCATTGGCGACGTTTGCCTCGCCGATGACGCCAATACCACCGCTGCCGAGTCCTTTACCAAAAACACCGGCCGCGGACGTCGTGCTGGCAGCAGAACTCTCGCCGTAAACACCTGATCCGATGACACTGGCGCCTACGACGCCACCTCCGCTCGCACTCTGCCCCTGCACGCCCGCCCCAGAACCAGTAGCGGAGCCGTAGACGCCAAACCCGGCACCGCTCGTGTTGTAGCCCACCACACCTGCACTGGTAGTACCTATTGACTCTCCCCGCACCCCCTCGAAGCTCGCGCTGATGCCACGTACGCCGATGCCACCGGTACTTGAGCCGACAACGCCAGTGCCGACGGTGCTTTGCCCGCGCACGCCCTCGCCCGCGCTAGATCCGAATACACCGTAGCCGCCATTCATGTTGTAGCCAACCACTCCCGCGCTGGTTGTACCGCCGGATTCGCCGCGAACGCCCTCGAAGCTGCCACTATTGCCGCGCACCCCGATGCCGCTCGTGCTGGTACCACTAACGCCGGTACCGGTGCCGCCATCTGCAAACACCGCAGTGCTGTCGCCTCCGACCACGTGCAAGCGCCCCGAAAGCGGGTTGTTGGTGCCGATACCTACCAGCCCGTTAATCGCGCTTGCCACATAGCGGTCTGCGGGCAAACCACCGAGACGCTGAGCGTTCAGCGTTTGTACGGCATAGGGCGACGAACTGATTGGATGTCTCGGCGCAAGCAGCACATAGCTACCAGGGGTCCCCCCCGGGCGCACGCCTATTTCAAGAAATCGTGCCGATCCATCAAATACGTTGGCACCAAAGTCCAGCGCCACGGTAAAGATACCGGAATCAACCGGCACCGACGCCAGAACCATCGCCGTTCCTTGCTGGGTACCGGTGCCTACTGCGCTTGTGTCGAACAATCGAAACTGGAAGTCATAGTTCCCGTTGGCGGGTGCGCCAGCATCAGATAGCTTGCCCTGGTATGAAAACGCAGTCGTTTGCGCCAGCGCAGCCCCCGCCAGCGCGAACCAGAGCGAGGCAACGCCCACGCACACCGTTCGCCAAAACAACCCTCTGTCGACTCTCAATCCTTTGCACCACACTCCCTGATCCCCCAAGAAAAATTGGACGCCAAACACGTCACGGAAGGAAGACGAAATATCAAAAATAATTATGCCAACTCAATGCAACGCCC
>CAYMSY010000162.1:0-121 GCA_964393195.1 uncultured Alcaligenaceae bacterium
TTCGCTCGCGTACGCGGGACCGCGTGTGCTTGCGGTGCGCGCGTGGCCGGGCAAGGAATCGACTCGGATCACGATTGAATAGGATAGCGAGCTGCGTCTCTTTGTGTCGTCGCGCGCCAAC
>CAYMSY010000162.1:131-7024 GCA_964393195.1 uncultured Alcaligenaceae bacterium
GCGGCGCGTGACTGTAAGCGCAGGGAACGTGGCATGAACCGCCGCGAAGCCTTGCGCATGCTCGCTGCGCTCGTCGCGGGTGGTGCGGCTTCGCTCGCGTACGCGAGCCCGCGGGTACTCGCGGTACGTGCGTGGCCGGGCAAGGAATCCACGCGAATCACGATTGAGTCGGACAGTGAACTGCGTTTCTTTGTGTCTTCGCTGGCCAACCCGGACCGCACGGTCATCGACATCACCGATGTGCAGGCGGACGCCGCATTCCAGAAGGCGCTGGAAACGCTCAAGAACGATACCGGCGTACTTTCGAAAGCGCGCATCGGGCAGTACCGTGCCGATACCGCACGTCTGGTGCTCGAACTGAATTCACGTGCGGAATCGGCAGCGTTCGCGTTGCCGCCGGTCGGACCCTACAACCACCGACTGGTGATTGATCTGACCCCGATCGGTGCCGACGATCCGATTGCGACCTTTCTCGCGAAACTGATTGAACGCGAGACGCAACTGGAAAAGGCGCAGGCAGAACGTGACGCATTGGCCGCCGCGCAGCCGCCGCTGTTGCCGCCAAAACCGAGCCCGTTGCCACCGGTGTTGCCGACACCGGCGACACCGCCAAAGCGTCCGACGCCGCCGCCGCACGTCAAGCCGTTTGTCGTTGTGCTCGATCCGGGCCATGGCGGCGAAGATCCCGGCGCCGTGGGGCCGGCGGGTACTTACGAGAAGAACGTGGTGCTGGCGATTGCGCTCAAGACGCGGCAATTGCTGGAGCAGGACCGGCGCATCGTGGTGTTCATGACGCGCGAGGAAGATGTGTTCATTCCGCTCGGTGAGCGCGTGCGGAAGGCGCGCAGTGTGCATGCCGATGTGTTCGTGTCGATCCACGCCGATGCATTCACGCGGCCGGACGCACGTGGCAGCTCGGTGTTCGCGTTATCCGATCGAGGCGCCAGCAGCGCTGCGGCGAAGTGGATCGCTGACAAGGAAAACCAGTCCGATCTGATCGGCGGTGTGCGCCTCGTCGGGCGTGATCCCATGCTCGCAAAGATGCTGCTCGAGATGAGTCAGTCGATCACTAACGCCGATTCGCTCAAATTCGCGCGCGGCATGGTCGCTGAACTCAAGCCGGTGGGCAGGATGCACAAAGGCACCGTGGAGCACGCGGGGTTTGCCGTGCTGCGGGCGCCGGACATTCCCTCCATCCTGATCGAAACTGCTTTTATCTCGAACCCGGAAGAAGAGCGCAAGCTCGCTAGTGCGAATCACCAGCTAAAACTCGCGCTCGCCATTCGTAGCGGTGTGCGCAAGTTTCTGGCCACACAGCAGGTAAGGGCCTGACCCAGGTCTCCCTCGCTGCTACGGTGCCACGGGCACTTTGCAATGTAGCCCCGCATAGTCGCGCAAAGCGGGCCAGGTCAGGCGACTGGCGCTAGATGACAGCGCACCGATGAAAGCCGGATTGCCGGATAGTCCGAACAGCATGCGCATCAGCAATACGCCGTCACTCGTGGCATTAACCGTGTTGCTGCCGTCAATATCGGCGGTGCAACGGGTGCCTTGCAGATTTTCGAGCTGGATGCGTGCGGCGCAGCTTTGCGGTGAACTCACACCGGCAAAGCAGGCGCCGACAGTTACCAGCTTGCCGTCTCCGGTTAACGCTGCGCTATCACCGAACCAGCTTGCCAGTGAACTTCCACCCACGGGTTGCGGTTCGGTATCGAGCAGGCGCGTGGTCTGCCCGCCGAATTGCGCCGACGGCGCACCATTGGCATCGAATGCGGCTAGGCAGATGCCGTAGCGCTGAAACGGCGTGGCGGACGCCATGCACTGCGTGACCATGATCAGCGAGCCGTCTTCGCGTTGCAGAAGATCGTAAACCGAGGTCACTGTTTGCCCCAGATTCACGTCGTTGACGTAGCCGGCCGTGCCGAACGTAGTATCGATGCCGGTATCTGGTTTGAAACGGAACATGCAGCCGCGCCATGCCCCGGAGCCGATCATGGTGCAGGTGCCCGATCCGATCAACGCGCCGTCGGCTGCGAGCACCATCCCGCCGAGGGTTGCAGCGGTACTGTTCGGCACCGTGGCCATATAGGTCGAAATCAGTGCACCGGTCGCAGATATGTCGGCGAAGCACATGCGATTGACGGCCGATACGGTTCCGGTGTCGCAGGTTGCGCCAACATAAACCTGACCGCCGCTGCGCTGAATCAGTGTGCGCACCTCGCCGCCACGCAGCGGCGACCATACCCACACATTGCCGCCATTGAAGCCGGGATCGAAAGTACCGTTAGGCAGCAACCGACCGAGGCAGGGCAAACCAGCGCCCGTTTGCGTGCAGACGCCACCGACGAGAATCTTGCCTTCCGGTGTCATCGCCATGGCCTGCACCCAGCGCATGTTCGGCACGGTGACAAGGCCGTTAACACCCACGTTGACGTAAAAGCCACCGCTCGGCGACACCTTGAACACGCAGCTGTTGCCGGCGCAGATACCGCCGACCCAGAGATTGCCCTGCACATCGCGTGTCATTGCGCTGGCGGTGCTGTTACCCATGCCGGTGATGGTCATGGTGCCGCTGCCACCGCCGAAGCTGCTGTCAGCGCCGCCTGCGAAATTGCGCTTGCTGACGCAGACATCCGTGTTCGCGCCGGACACACATTGCCCGGCGATAAACACGGCGTTGGTTTCCGTGACCAGCATGGCGCTGCCCCGGCTCTCGGTGCCGGACGCCACGAAGCGTGCGAGGCCCGCCGGATTGCCGCTGGCGGCGAAGCTGGTGTCGAAATCGCCGCCTGCGGCCTGCGCGAGCGACGTGTGCAATGTGATGCCTGTGAAAACGATGGCAGCAAGAAAACGGCAGCCCATGATGGGTAGGGATGGAAGTGAAATTGCGTTGTGTTTCATGTCCGGTTCCGCCTAGCGCACGCCGCAGTGAGTGAATGCATGGTCATAGATGGCGTCCGCCGTCGCCCGCTGCGCGCCTGGTGACACCGCGTTCTGCGTCAACGCGTTACCGCGAAAACCCAGCATCAGCCGCAACCAGAGCAGGCCATCGGTCTGTGGTTTGATGAAACCATCGTCGTCAATGTCGAGCGAGCAGTGCAGGCCCGAGGGAGCACCGAGATCGAAGCGTGTAACGCACGACTGCCAGACGGTATCAGCGGCGGTGGAGTTGCACAGCGCGGTTACCAGTAGCTTGTTGCCGGGTACCGCGCGGATACCGAAAATCGATATGCCCGTAACGGTGGTGACGGCGTTTGATAGACCGCCGCTGCCGAAACTCGCGTCGAGTGTTCCATTGGGCATCAGACGCACCAGACAGGTGATTTGCGGCGAACTGCCGCAATGGCCTACCAGCAGCATCTTGCCATCGTCCGACACATGCATCAGGTTGATGGACGCCGACGTGAAGGCGCCGCCATTCAGCCAGACGAAACTTGAGCCAGCAAACGCAGCGTCCGGCTGCCCGCTATCGGTGAGGGCGGCCACGCAGAATCGCCAGCTGGATGAGTTGCCATAGACGCCGCAGACGCCACTTAGCAGTATGCGGCCAGAGGGCATGAGGCGAATGCTTTGCGTGTTGTTGCCGGTCTGTCCGGTCGGGTTGTAGGTGCGGATGCCGGTGCCGTTGAAGGTGGTGTCAAGCGTGCCCGAGAGCGTGAGTCGCGCCACGCAGAATTTGCTGTTGCCGCTATCGTCGCAGTAACCGGTCACGAGAACACGGCCATCAGGATAGGCCGTGATCGCTGTTGACTGATTGTTGCTGAGGCTCATGTCGATGTTGAGCTTGTTGCCGGCGTTGAATGTCGGGTCCTGTTGCCCGTTGGCGGTCAGCCGGTTTACGCAGAAGATGTAATGACCGCTGAAGCAGTCGGCCACGAGCGCAATGCGACCGTCGCCCAGCAGCGTCATCGCCTTCACGCCAATCAGCCCCGACATGCGGGCATAGCCGCCAGTTCCGAACGTGGTGTCGAGCGCCCCGTCCGCAGTCAGGCGGAACAGGCACGGCGAGGTCGGACCGCAGCGCGCCGCGACCAGGATGCGGTCGCTGCTGTCCACCAGCAGCGTGCTGCCGAACTCCTGCTGCGCGGGGTCGCCGGTGCGAAAGATGCCGGGCACCACCTCCGCCGCCGCAAACGTCGTGTCGATGCCGCCCGCGCCGTTGGCCGCGATGCGCGTCACGCACACGTCGGCCGTCGAGTAGCTGCCGCAGCTATGCAGCGTGACGATCTTGCCGGTGGACTGCACGGCGCTCTGAAAACCGAGCCAGCCTTGTGCATTGCCGAACAAGTACGTGCCGCCGGATGCGAAGCCCATGTCCAGTCCGCCGGGCACGGCCAACGCCGGTGTCGCCGCCAGCAGAGCCGTTGCACTTGCGAACAGCGCCCGGCGAGCGAGGCTGATCGCGGTGTCTGCGAGGAGGAGGTAGCGACTAAGAATCATGGCCGGGCAATCTGAATCGGAAGAGTTCTGGGTTCATGCTTGTTAGAGGCGAATTTTTGCCAAAAATAGCTCATCTGCGATATCAGCTTTTTCTGGAAATGACTATTTGGTAAGGGTTGAAGCGTCATTTGGTAAATAGTCGACTATTGGCAAAATTTGCGCCTGAGCCCTATTCAGGCGTCGTTGCAACAAAAAGCGGATAAGCTGCCGCAGTGATGCGATGCCTGATTTGGGCGCCGGCAGCGGGACGAACGGTAGGTCGTAATATGGCAAGGACGGACGTATATCCTCTACGCTTTCCGTTTCACTGGCCCCTTTGTTGCATGCGTCAGCACGGCGCAGCGTTTGGCCGGTTCCTCAAGTAGTTTGGTATTTCATGGCTTCAAGTCTTCTCGCGCTCATCGACGACATCGCAACCGTCCTCGATGACGTTTCTGTCCTCACCCAGGTTGCAGCCAAAAAGACGGCAGGCGTACTCGGCGACGACCTTGCGCTCAATGCGCAGCAGGTTGCGGGCGTCAACGCCGACCGTGAACTTCCCGTCGTGTGGGCCGTGTGCAAAGGTTCCGCGCTCAACAAGGCGATCCTCGTGCCGCTGGCGCTCGCGATCAGTGCGTTTGCGCCCTGGGCGGTGACGCCGCTGCTGATGATAGGCGGCGCATTTCTATGTTTTGAGGGCTTCGAAAAGCTCGCGCACAAGTTCATGCACAGCAAGGCCGAGGACGACGCCCGTCGCAAGGAACTGGTCGATGCGTTGTCCGACCCGAAGGTGGATCTTGCTGCCTATGAAAGAGACAAGGTCAAGGGTGCGATCCGCACCGATTTTGTCCTTTCGGCGGAAATCATCGCCATCACCCTGGGCACAGTCGCTGCGCAGCCATTCCTGACCCAGGTGACCGTGCTGACCGGGATCGCCATCATCATGACCATTGGCGTGTATGGTCTCGTGGCCGGCATCGTCAAACTTGACGACGGTGGCCTCGCGTTGAGCAGGAAAACGGGCGCGGGCAGTTTCGCGAGGCTTCAGCGCAGCTTTGGGCGCGGCATTCTGGCGGCGGCGCCATATCTGATGAAATTTCTCTCCATTGCCGGTACGGCGGCGATGTTCCTCGTCGGCGGCGGCATCCTCATGCACGGGATCCCGGCGCTGCATCACGGTATTGAGGATTTCTCGAAAAGCCTGGGCTCGCCATTGTCGGCCATCGCGCCGACGTTGCTCGATGGCGTTGCCGGGATCATCGCCGGTGCGCTGGTACTCGTCGTGGTTGCGCTGGCGAAAAAACTGCTTCCTGCTCGCAAATAGAAGCGTGGCGCGGGTTGCGGCGCGATCGTCGCCCGCTGCCGGCCGTGTTACTAAAATCCTTGAAGTCGTCGCGCCAAAAGCGCGCTGTACGCGGCGCTTCGATCTTTCAGTAGCCCGAAAACTCAAATCAACAATCAGGGGCTTTCATGTTCAAAAACCTCATGCTGTTCCGCATCGAGAAGTCGTGGTCGAAGACAACGGCGCAGATCGAGGCGGGCCTGGCGCAGATGCCCTTCCGCGATTGCGGGGCGACGCAGGAGAAATCCATCGGCTGGTCGGAACCGCGCGGCGAGAAACACGGCATGCTGGTGGAGTCGGTCGCCGGGCAGTTGATATTGCGCCTCACGATGGAGGCGAAAGTGCTGCCAGCGTCGGTCGTCAAGCGTCGTGCCGACGAAAAGATTGAAAAGATCGAAGAAACGACCGGGCGCAAGGTTAGCCGCATGGAGAAGAAAGACATCCGTGAAGAAACGTTGCTCGACCTGCTGCCCAAGGCATTCACGCGGATTTCAAATACGACGGTGTGGATTGATCCAGCCGCGCGACTGCTGGTTATTGATGCAGCGGGCCAGACCAAGGCGGATGAGGTGGTTGCCGCGCTGTTGCGCTCACTCGACGGGCTGGTGTTGACGCAAATCCAGACCAACACCGCACCCGCGAGCCAGATGGCCGCATGGCTTTTGAGTTACGAAGCGCCGGGTCTGTTTGACGTCGATCGCGAGTGCGAACTCAAGGCGACCGACGACTCGGAGGGTATCGTGCGCTATTCAAAACACACGCTCAACAATGAAGAGGTTCGCAAGCACATCCAGAACGGCAAGATGGTCACCAGGCTGGCGCTGACCTGGAACGGACGGGTTTCGTTCGTGCTTAACGAGACGATGCAGGTGAAGAAGCTGAAGTTTCTGGAGGGCGTTTTCGACGGCGGTGGTGAGGTCGCAACGCCTGAGGAGGACCGTTTCGATGCCGACGTGGCGATCGTCACCGGCGAACTCGGGAAACTCATCCCGGAGTTGATTGACGCGCTCGGCGGTGAAATGGAAACAGCGTAGCTGCGGTCACGCCGAGGCTCGCGGGACGATTCATTTCGTTCGGGCGTATTCGGCGACGACATCAGCGACAGACGGGTTGGCTTTGCCCATGCCGTTGA
>CAYMSY010000163.1:0-6944 GCA_964393195.1 uncultured Alcaligenaceae bacterium
GGCCTTCGCGCCGCTGGTGGCGTTTCTGCTGGGCATCTCCGCCATCACGGTGCCATGGGCGACACTGGTGACCTCGGTCGTCCTCTACATTGTCATTCCCGTCATCATCGCGCAGGGCCTGCGCAAGACGCTGCTCGGCAAGGGCCAGGCGACGTTCGACGCGGTCATGGCAAAGCTCGGGCCCTGGTCAATCGCCGCCTTGCTGGCGACGCTGGTGCTGCTGTTCGCGTTTCAGGGCGAGGCGATCCTGAAGCAACCATTGATCATCGCGCTGATCGCCGTGCCGATCCTGATCCAGGTGTTTTTCAACTCGGCGCTGGCGTACTGGCTTAACCGTGCGCTCGGCGAAAAGCACAACGTCGCCTGCCCGTCGGCGCTGATCGGCGCTTCCAATTTTTTCGAGTTAGCCGTTGCCGCCGCGATCAGCCTGTTCGGCTTTCACTCGGGCGCCGCACTCGCCACAGTGGTCGGTGTGCTGATCGAAGTGCCGGTCATGCTGTTGGTCGTTTACGTCGTCAATCGCTCAAAGGACTGGTACGAACGGTCGGCCGGATAGCAGATTTGCGCGGCCGACGCCGTGCCGGCTTGTGAGCATCAGCAACTGCGCGCTTTCGTTAAATGACTTTATGGTGAAATGCCCATTCACAAAGGGCTCAATAGCCGATTTAGCAATTTGTCGACTTTATGCATTTTGAAGCTGCAGGCCCTTTTTGAATACGCCTTTCGCCAAATAGTCATTACTTCATCTGATCCGACATTCGACCAGTCGCGGTCTGTCGCACCCCGTCGCTAACATGCGGACATGCAACAAGAAACCGTCACCGAATCACCTGCTGCGCGCTACCGGCCGCAGCTCACGCAAAGCGCCCGTCCGTCAACGTTTGAGGTGGCCACGCGCGACGAGCATGGCAACGCCGGCACGGCCGCCATCGCGGGCGAGCACCCGCTTACCGTCTACGTCGACAAACGCGAAATCCTTACTCTCATGACGCTGGGCGCCGCGCCGGAAGCGCTGGTACTGGGCTATCTGCGCAATCAGCGGCTGGTCGATTCGATCGAAGACATCGTCGCCGTGCAGGTCGATTGGGAGGTCAACGCCGCCTCGGTCTACACGAAAAACGGACTGATCGATCTAGATGAAAAGATGGCGCATCGCACAAAAACCACCGGCTGCGGCAGTGGCACCGTGTTCGGCGATCTGATGGCGGACATTGACGACGTCAATCTGCCGCTTGACGCGCGGCTGAAGCAGAGTACGCTCTATGCGCTGTCCGAGCAGATCCGCAAATACGAAACTATCTACAAGCAGGCCGGCGCGGTGCATGGTTGTGCGCTGGCTTCAAATGGCGAGTCCGGCAGCGAACTGCTCTACTTCGTGGAAGACGTCGGTCGTCACAACGCAGTGGACGCCATCGCCGGCATGATGTGGCTCGACGGCGTCGATGGCAGCGACAAGATTTTCTACACGACCGGGCGGCTGACCAGCGAAATGGTCATCAAGGCCGCACAGATGGGCGTGCCCTTCCTCGTGTCGCGCTCAGGGCTCACGCAGATGGGCTACGAGATCGCCAGGCAGGTCGGCATGACGATGATCGGTCGCGCCGTGAACAAGCATTTCCTGCTGTTTAACGATCCAGGACGGTTTGTGTTTGACGCGACGCCGGCAACACAGACGGCGAAAGCCGAAGCATGAACGGCATCACCGGGCTCGTGCTCGCCGGTGGCATGGGCCGCCGCATGGATTCGCGTGACAAGGGTCTCGTGGAATTTCGCGGCAAGCCGATGGTGGCACACGTGATCGAACGCCTCGCACCACAGGTCGATACGCTGATCATCAATGCCAACCGCAACCTCGATCAATACGGCGCATTCGGCCATCCGGTCGTCAACGACGAGGTCGGCGGATTTGCCGGTCCGCTCGCCGGCCTTCACGCAGGTATGCGCGTGTGCAAGACGGAACTGATCATTACGGCGCCCTGCGACTCGCCCTTTCTGCCGCTCGATCTCGTCGCGCGTCTGCACGATGCGATGGCAAATGAGATTGCCGATCTCGCCGTTGCGCGCACCGGCGGCTTTGCGCAGCCGGTGTTCGCGCTCTACAACGTCAGCCTGTTGCCGAGCCTCACGCAATTTCTCGAATCCGGTGGCCGCAAGATTGACACTTGGTACGCCACGCACCGCATGGTCGAGGTCGATTTCGCGGACGAGTCGGCGTTCGCCAACATCAACACCATCGCCGAGCTGCAACAGCTGCAATAGCGCACGACCGCATTTTGCGTTCTACGCTATGAATTGATCCGTGGCCCGAAAGAAACTCACCTACATCCTGCGCCCGACGCTGCCACGCCGATCCATCGTGTGGTTCCCGACGTTCGCCAATCAGGCGGCGCTTGACCGTTTCCGCAGTGCCAATGACCCGCTGGGTCAGGTGCTGCCGCCGCACCTGACGCTGGTGTTTCCGTTCCATTCGCGGCTGACGCTGGACCAGCTCTCGGCACATGCGCAGAAGGTGCTGCGCACATGGCCCTGCTTTCCGGTGGTGATGCACGGATTCTGGTCAGCGCAGAATGAATTTATCGGCGTTGGCACGCAAGTCGGCGCCGACGCATTGATCGAAATGCACGACCGGCTGTATCGCGGCCCGCTGGAAGAATTCCTGCGCCCGGAGTTCGAATACAGTCCGCACATCACGCTGGCGCGGGCGCCTCAGGCAGATCGTTTCGAGGCGCTGAGCCGAGCGGCGACCATCGTGACGCGCGAGACCTTTCGCGACCTCATGCGCTCGGTCACCATCATCCGTGACAACGGCGACGACGAGTGGGTGCGCGAGCGCGACCTGCACCTGCAATGGTGAAGCGCGCTCGAAATAGTCTGGTCAGGCCGACTTCGCCAGCAGCTCGAAATGCTCCACCACCGGTGGTTGCGCGAAATACGGACCGACAATCGCGCGCCATTCCGGGAACAGCGGTCCCTGACGGAAGGCAACGGTGTGGTCTTCCAGCGTGTCCCAGTAAATCATCAACAGGTAGCGCTCCGGCGATTCCACGCCCTTGTTTACCTTGTAGCCACGAAAGCCCTTGGCCTTGCTGATCACGGTTTCTGCACCGCGCTGGATTGCCGCGTCGAACTCGGCCTGCTTGCCGGCCGGGATGCGGATGTCTGCGACTTCGAGAATCATGGTTCTGCTCCGTTTTGAGTGTTCAGCAGCAATGCTAGCCCGGATACCGACGGCCGGCGCCTATACTCGCGCGCCATGACTGCCGCGCTCGTTCTGCTCAATCCCTTCGCCGGTGGCGGCCGCGCGTTGCGCCTCGAACCCGAGATCCGCACGCGGCTGCGCACCGATCATCCCGGCGCCCGCCTTGTCGTGACGGAATCCATCGACAGTGCCCACGCACTGATCGGCGATACCGAGCCGGACTCCCGCATCGTGCTCGTCGGCGGTGATGGCACGGTCAACCGCATGCTGCCGGCACTGGTCGGTACGGAGCGCGAGCTGGGTATCGTGCCGCTCGGTAGCGGCAACGACGTCGCCCGCGCGCTGGGTGTCTACGCAATGACGTGGCAGCAGGCGCTTGCGCATGCGCTGACCGCGCCATCGTCACGCATGGACGCAGGCGTCGTTGAATTTGATCAGCGCAGCGTTCCCTTTCTGGCCTGCTGTACGTCCGGCTTCGATTCGGCGGTGGCATTGCGCGCGTTGAATGGCCCGCGCTGGCTGCGTGGCATGCCGCGCTATCTCTTTGCCACGCTTCGTGAGCTGGCTGCGTTTCGACTGTGGAATCTCACGGTTCATTGCGAAGGCAAGCCGCTGCGCGCCGGCCTCGCACTGTTCGCCTCAGCACTCAACACACCAACCTTTGGCAGCGGCATTCCGGCAGTACCGCAGGCATCGATCACCGATGGCCAGATCAACCTGCTGGTGGCCGGCCGCTTCACGCGCCTCTCCACGCTCGCGATGTTGCCACGCCTGCTCGTGGGCAAACACATGCCGGACCCGCGCATCCACACCAATCCGTTCACCGAAATCAACATCCACTCAACACCGGATGTACCACTCGCGGTGGACGGTGAGTACATCGGTGAAGCCGCCGCGCTCGCGGTGCGGGTACAGCCCGCCGCGTTACGTGTTGTCGCCAGCGCCGTCTTGTAAACGCTGTTTCCCCATCTCTGGCGAACGACTAAACTGCCTGCTTCCTCCGGTTTTTAGCAAGCATTTCCGCATGGCAGCCACAATCCGCGAACTCTCCTGCGCCGACGATTACGACCCGAACTCGATGCCGGTCGACAAGGCGCGCGACTTCATCAGCAAATTTCTCGCCCCTCTTCAGGTCACCGAGCGCCTGCACATCCGTGCCGCACTCGGCCGCGTTGTGTCCGAAGACATCGTGTCGCCACTCGACGTGCCAGGACATGACAACTCCGCGATGGACGGCTGGGCCTATCGACATGCCGACGTAAACGCCGGTGAGGGCACCACCGCGATGAAACGTGTCGGCACGAGTTACGCCGGCAAGCCCTACCTCGGAGCGGTTGGCCACGGAGAGTGCGTGCGCATCTTTACAGGTGCCGTGATGCCCGCTGATTGCGATACCGTTGCGATGCAGGAGCGCGTCACGGAGGACGCAGACGGCATCCACATTCCGAACGATCTGAAGCAGGGACAGAACCGCCGCTTTCGCGGTGAAGACCTGAAAACTGGCGCCGTCGCACTCAAGCGAGGTTCCCTGATCGGACCGGCGGCCGTCGGTCTGCTCGCGAGCCTTGGCGTCGCAGAGGTGAACGTCTATCGCAAGCTCCGTGTCGCGTTTTTCTCGACCGGTGATGAACTGAAGACCGTCGGCAGCGCGCTCGGTCCCGGTGAGATTTACGACAGTAACCGTTACACACTCTACGGCATGCTGGAGCGCGCGGGTTGTCAGCCGATTGATCTTGGCAATTTTGTGGATTCACCCGACGCTATCCGTGCGGCGTTTCAGGCAGCAGCAACGCAAGCAGATGTGATCATCACCAGCGGCGGCGTCAGCGTGGGCGAAGCGGACTTCATCAAGCAGATGCTCAACGAAATGGGCGAAGTGCTATTCTGGAAAATCGCAATGAAGCCGGGGCGGCCAATGGCTGTCGGCAAAGTGGGCAACTCGTACTTCTTCGGCCTGCCGGGCAATCCGGTCGCGGTGATGGTCACGTTCTACCAGTTCGTTCGCGCCGCAATCGCGACGCTTCAGGGCCGTACGGACTATGCGCTACCGCCCACGGCGAAAGCAATGCTCAGCAACAAGATCAAGAAACTGCCGGGCCGCACCGAGTTCCAGCGCGGCATCCTGACAATGGGCACAAACGGCTACGAGGTTCGTACCACGGGCGACCAGGGCTCCGGCATCCTTTCATCCATGACACAGGCCAACTGCTTCGTCGTGCTCGGCACCGAGGTGGGCGGCGTCGAAGCAGGCTCGCTGGTGGACGTGCAGATGTTTGAGGGTGTGATGTAACCATTTCTCTCTGCCGCACGGACGTAGGGTGGGCAACTTGTTGCCCACGCGTTTTAGGGCAGCACGAAACAGACACGCGGGCACGGGGTGCCCGCTCTACTAACGACGAACAAGAAACACAATTGGAAGTACCCATGGCAAAAGCAAAACACCTCACCGTAGAACATCTCTGGCAATGCGAACGCATCGGTACACCGAGCGTTTCGCCGGACGGCAAGTGGGTGGTCGTTGACCAGTCCACCTATTCGATGGAGACCAACGAGAGCACGACGCAGTTGTGGCTCTATTCCACCGACGGCAAAGTTCGTCGCCAGCTCACGAGCGCGGGCAAGAAAAACACTGCGCCGCAATGGTCGCCCGATGGCAAATCCATTGCGTTCTGTGCCAAGCGTGAGAACGATGATGCGTCGCAACTTTACGTGATTGCACCGGACGGCGGCGAAGCGCGGCGTGTGACCAAACTTTCCAACGGCGTCGGCAGCATCAAATGGTTCCCGGACAGCAAACGCATCGCCGCGATTTCGTGGGTATGGCCTGATCTCAAGACCGACGCGCAGCAAGCCAAACGCCGCAAGGAACAAAAGGAATCCAAGGTACAGGCGAAAGTGATCGAGGCGGACAATTACCGCTACTGGGACAGCTGGATTTGCGACGGCACCCGCCCGCACCTGTTTGAGATCAACGTCGCCAACGGTTCGGCGAAAGACCTGTTCGCTGGCAAGCCATGGTCGCTGAGCCTGGGCGATCCCGGCAGCAATGACTACGCCATCTCGCCAGACGGCAAGGAGATCGCGTGGGTGCAGCAGAAAGACGTCACGCGCCTGATTGACCCGAGCACGCTCACGCTGCTCATACTCAAATCACGCAAGACACGCACGATCGATCTCGGCAAGATGTGGCTCGCCGCGCCCGCGTACTCGCACGATGGCGCTCGCTTGGCCGTGCTCGCCGTGCCCGTCGACGCGCCTAGCAAGCACACGCGGCTGATGCTCGTGGATCACAAATCCGGCAAGGCCGAGCGCCTCGCTGCCAACTGGCCGCGCTCGGTCGGCACCTACGGCAGCGCGAACCCGGTGTGGGCGGCAGACGACAGCGCGATCCTGTTCTGCGCCGAAGATGCTGGTGTGCAGCACTTGTGGCACCTGCCACTGAATGCGGAACAGCCCACTGCCATCGTTCGCGGCGGCCACGTGATGTCGTTCTCGCAATCGAAGGACGGCAACACGACCGTGTACACGCAGGCGTCCATCGACCACCCGGCGCGACTCTATTCGCTTGACGCCGAAAGCAAGAAAGGCCATCACCGCCTCGATCGCCTCAACGCGTTTCTCGAAAAAATCCCGCTCGGCAAATGGGAAAGCCGCACCGTCAAAGGCTGGAAGGGCGAACCGATCCAGACTTTTGTCATCTATCCACCAAAGCACGACCCGAAGAAGAAATATCCGCTGCTGCACA
>CAYMSY010000164.1:0-2750 GCA_964393195.1 uncultured Alcaligenaceae bacterium
CCGTTCGCCAGGAATGAGCAACGGAATGCCCGGTGGGTAAGGCGTAACCAGCATCGCCGTGATACGGCCTTCCAGATCGTCGATCGCCACGCGTTCGATTTCACGGTGCGCCATCTTGGCAAAGGCATCCGACGGACGCATCGCAGGCACCATGTCTGACAGATACATCTCGGTCGTTAGACGCGCTACATCGTTCGCTTTATATACATCGTGAATCTGCTGACACAGGTCGCGCAGACCAACTCGTTCGTAACGTGGATGCTTCTGACAGAACTCTGGCAGTACCTTCCATAATGGCTGGTTCTTGTCGTAATCGTCCTTGAACTGCTGCAGCTCGGTCACCATCGTATTCCAACGACCTTTGGTAATACCAATGGTAAACATAATGAAGAACGAATACAGGCCGCACTTTTCGACGATCACACCATGCTCGGCCAGATACTTGGTCACGATCAGCGCCGGAATGCCGATTTCTTCCGAGAAGGCGCCATCCACATCCAGCCCCGGCGTGATGATCGTCGCCTTGATCGGATCGAGCATGTCGTAGCCCGCCTCGGTCTTGTGGCCGAAGCCGTGCCATTTGTCGGTGGGCTTGATGAACCATTCTTCGCGCTTGCCGGAACCTGCCGCATCGAATTTGGTAGGCCCCCACGTCTTGAACCACCAGTCCTTGCCGAACTCCTTGTCGACCTTGGCCATCGCGCGACGGAAATCGAGCGCCTCGGAGATGCTCTCTTCCACCAACGCACCGCCGCCGGGTTGCTCCATCATTGCAGCGGCCACGTCGCAACTTGCGATGATCGAATACTGCGGACTGGTCGAGGTGTGCATCAGATACGCTTCGTTGAAGCGCGTGAAGTCAAGCTTCAGATTCACGGCATCCTGCACCAGAATCTGCGATGCCTGTGATAGCCCGGCAAGCATTTTGTGCGTACTCTGTGTAGCGAAGACCATCGAGTCCTTGCACGGCTTGCGGCCGGGGCCGATCGCGTGCATATCCTGATAGAACGGGTGAAACGCGGCGTGTGGCAGCCAGGCTTCGTCAAAGTGGAGGTTTTCGACGTAGCCCTGCAGTTCCTTCTTGATGGTTTCCACGTTGTAGAGCACGCCGTCGTAGGTGCTCTGGGTAATCGTCAGCACGCGCGGCTTGGCCTTTTTGTCCTTGACCAATGGATGTGCATCAATCTTTTTCTGGATGGACGCCCTTGAGAACTGGTCGCGCGTGATCGGTCCAATGATGCCGAAGTGATTACGCGTTGGCTGCAGGAAGATCGGCACCGCACCGGTCATGATGATCGAGTGCAGCACGCTTTTGTGACAATTGCGGTCGACGACGACAATGTCATCGCGAGCGAGATTGGCGTGCCATACGATCTTGTTTGACGTGCTGGTGCCATTGGTCACGAAAAACAGATGATCAGCACCGAAAATGCGTGCAGCGTTGCGCTCGCTTGCGGCAACCGGGCCGGTATGGTCGAGCAGTTGCCCAAGCTCGTCCACCGCATTACAGACGTCCGCGCGCAGCATGTTTTCGCCGAAAAACTGGTGGAACATTTGCCCAACGGGGCTTTTCAGAAAAGCGACGCCCCCCGAATGGCCCGGACAGTGCCACGAGTACGAACCGTCGCGCGCATAGTCCAGCAATTCCTTGAAAAACGGCGGTGCCAACGCGTTAAGGTATTTGTTTGCCTCGCGAATGATGGTGCGTGCCACGAAGTCCGGGGTGTCCTCGAACAGGTGGATGAAACCGTGAAGTTCCTTGAGGATTTCGTTCGGCAAGTGTTGTGATGTGCGTGTTTCCCCGAACAGGAAGATGGGCACGTCGGCGTTGCGCTTGCGCGTCGCCTGAATGAACTTGTGCAGGTCAATCAGGGCTTGGCTTTCGCTACCGTCCTCGCTGACTTCTTCGTCATCAATTGAGACGATGAACGCGGACGCACGGGCAGCCTGATTGGCCACCATGCCCACATCGACGTACGTAAAGCCACCGACGACTTCCATGTTTTGTTCTTCGAGCGCCTTGGCGAGCGCGCGGATACCAAGACCGGACGCTGACTCGGAGCGCCAGTCTTCGTCGATGATGATGACGGGAAAACGAAATTTCATGTTGTGCTGATTCCGGTATGGCCGCTGCGGCCAATGTTGTCGGGCCCGAGCGACACTTTACAAAACTTTACATGGGAGCAATGCGGCTTTGCCACACTGCCTTAACAATCTCGCATCATATCGCTAGCGTTTGTCTCGGTCCCGTCACAGATCGTCATGCAGTCGCCTTCTGCGACACCAAAAAGTATCGCGACCGACAACATGCGTATCGCGAGCAACTCTTTGCGATGCGAGAAAACCCGAAACAACGTGAACAGGAGCTCCCTTATGAGCCATCCCGACGACCACAACAAGCCGCTGCCGGATGTGCTGCTTGATGTATTAAGCCGCGAACGCACGTCCCGTCGCAAGGCGCTGCGCCAGCTTGGCGGCGCCGGAATGTTGCTGTCGCCGATCGGCTGGGCGTCTGTGGGTTGCGGCGACGACGGGAGCGAGTACGATCAAAACCTCGCAGCTAACTTATGACCACGCCGCACTCAACGCGCATTACGCTGCCGCTGGATCAGCCTACAGCGTGAGTGTCAGCAACCATGCCAAAGCAGCCCATCAACCGACAACGTGTTCAGCGACGGGTTCAGTACGCAGCTGGCCGTCTCCAGCAACGGGCTCTGGGGGCGATTGTGGCGACGGAATCGCTGACGCTC
>CAYMSY010000164.1:2850-6935 GCA_964393195.1 uncultured Alcaligenaceae bacterium
AATTGCTGCACCGCGATATACTGCGCCTCCATCGACTGCGGGTGCGCGCGAGTGCAGCCAGAACGCAAGCCCATGAAGGCTTTTTCACTGCGATCAATCCAGAAGTTATTTCATGCGAACGCCTTGCCGGACGCTGCTCTGGCAGCATCGAGTTCTCGTTCAGCTGTTCCTTCACGCACGATCGCACAAAAAGCTACGTATGTTTCTAACGCTGGCAGTGCCGACGAATCAGGCGAATCGGGTCCTCGAATCCGCGAGATCCCCTACAACTACACGAGTTTTTCCGATCGTGAGATTGTTATTCGTTTGCTCGGCGACGACGCCTGGGACATCCTGCAATCGCTGCGAGGTGAGCGCAAGACTGGTCGCAGCGCACGGATGTTGTTTGAGGTCCTTGGTGACATCTGGGTGGTCGAGCGCAACCCGTACTTGCAGGACGATCTGATTGACAATCCCCGTCGCCGGGCAATGTTGATCGAGGCGCTGCGTCACCGCTTGCATGAGGTCGAGAAGCGTCGCAATATTGATGTGGCAAGCGCTGACGGTGAAGTGCGCAAAGAGAAAGTAGGTGAACTCGTAGCGCGCGCAGCGAAGGCCGTAGATCGTTTTGAGGCGCAATTCCGAGAGACTTGGGATCTACGCAAGCGAGTACTCAAAGTGCTCGGCAAGGTAACACACAAGGACAACATTACTTTTGATGGCCTCGCTCGCGTTTCGCATGTGACAGATGCGACCGACTGGCGTGTTGAGTATCCGTTTGTTGTGCTGCATCCAGACGCCGAAGAAGAAGTCATCGGACTGGTCAACGGTTGCATCGAACTCGGCCTCACCATCATTCCACGTGGTGGTGGCACCGGTTACACCGGCGGAGCGATCCCGCTGACCAAGACTTCCGCCGTCATCAATACCGAGAAGCTGGAGGCGCAAAGTGCAGTCCGGTTCGAAGTGCTGCCGGGTAACGCCAACAACGGTGAGGCGTACGGCGTAATCGAGTGCGAAGCAGGCGTGGTTACGCGTCGGGCGATGGAGGCCGCAGAGCACGCAGGCCTGGTATGGGCGTGCGATCCGACCAGTGCAGACGCGAGCTGCATTGGTGGCAACATCGCAATGAATGCAGGCGGCAAGAAGGCCGTTCTGTGGGGGACTGCGCTCGATAACTTGTTGCAATGGCGCATGGTGACGCCGCAGGGAGAGTGGCTGGAAGTCACTCGCATGGATCACAATCTTGGCAAGATTCACGATGCGAATCACGCCACATTCCGTCTGCAGTACTTCGACCGGAAACTTGACCGGAGCAACCCGATACGCGAGGAAACCCTGATCATTCCAGGGCCGAGCTTCAGAAAGATCGGTCTCGGCAAAGATGTCACCGACAAGTTTTTGAGTGGACTACCTGGTGTTCAAAAGGAAGGCTGCGACGGCCTGATCACCTGGTCAAAATGGGTGCTGCACAAAATGCCGCAGCACACGCGCACTGTGTGCATGGAGTTCTTCGGTCAGGTACGTGATTCCGTACCGGCGATTGTTGAAGTAAAGGATTTTCTTGACGCGTTGCCGAAGAGCGGTGATGCGCGTGTGATGCTTTCCGGGCTGGAGCACCTTGACGAACGCTACGTCAGGGCGGTTGGCTATGCGACCAAGGCCAAACGCCACGGCCGGCCTAAGATGGTGCTTATCGGCGACATTGTTGGCGATGACGAAAACGAAGTTGCGAGGGCGGCATCAGAAGTAGTGCGCATGTGCAATGCGCGCGGCGCCGAAGGCTTTGTTGCCGTTAGTGGCGAAGCACGCAAGAAATTCTGGCTGGATCGCGCACGCACTGCGGCAATAGCCAAACACACCAACGCTTTCAAGCTAAATGAAGACGTAGTGATCCCGTTGCCACGTATGGGCGACTACTGCGATGGCATTGAGCGTATCAATATCGAACTGTCGATCAAGAACAAGCTCGCCCTGTGCGCTGCGTTGGAGAAGTTTTTTGCCGGGGCGATGCCGCAGCATCGATACGAAGAATATGGTGTGTCGACTGAACTGCTAGCGGAGAAAGTAGCGGAAGCGCGCGCCCTGATTGGCTCGGTACGGAAAAACTGGCAGCGCCTGCTGGACGACATCGATACGAATTTTCGTCAACTGCAAGCACACGATATTCGCGTCTCATGGCGCACCGAAATCAAGGCACCGCTTGAGGACATCTTCGCGGGAGAAGCGCTTAAACCAATCGTCGAACGCTTCAACGCAATCCACAAGGATGTTCTGCGCGGTCGCGTATGGGTCGCGCTGCACATGCACGCGGGCGACGGCAATGTGCATACCAACATTCCCGTCAATAGCGACAACTATGAAATGCTGCAGCAGGCCAATGCCGCCGTGGCGCGCATCATGGCGCTTGCCCGCTCACTTGACGGTGTAATTTCTGGCGAACATGGTATCGGTCTCACAAAGCTCGAATTTTTGACAGCCGATGAAATTGGTCCATTCCAGCGGTACAAACAGAAGGTCGATCCTGAGGGCCGCTTTAATAAAGGCAAACTGCTTCCCGGCGGTGATTTGCGTTACGCGTATACGCCGTCATTCGGTCTTCTCGGAAGCGAATCACTGATCCTGGAAGCAAGCGACATTGGCGCCATCAGCGATTCAGTCAAGGATTGTCTGCGTTGCGGAAAATGCAAGCCTGTGTGCTCAACGCATGTGCCGCGCGCAAACCTCTTGTATTCCCCTCGTAACAAGATTCTCGCCACGGGGCTGCTTGTGGAAGCGTTTCTTTATGAGGAACAAACACGACGCGGCATCTCCCTCCGGCACTGGGACGAGCTTGCCGATGTGGCTGATCACTGTACCGTGTGTCACAAATGCGTCAATCCCTGTCCGGTGGACATTGACTTCGGAAATGTCTCTATCGCGATGCGCAATCTGCTTCGCAAAGAGGGCAAGAAAAAATTCAATCCCGGAACGGCAATGGCCATGCTGATTCTCAATGCGCGCGATCCGGCTACGGTCAACATGCTGAAGCGCACGGTCATAAACATCGGCTACGGTGCACAACGCATTGCCCACAGACTAGCCAGGCGTTTCGGCCTGATAGGCTCGCAAACGAAGCGGCCACCGAGCACCACTGGTGGCAGACCTGCGATCAAGGCGCAAGTGATTCACTTCATCAACAAGCCAATGCCGGGCGGCTTGCCAAAGCAGACGGCCCGCAAGCTGCTTGATATCGAAGATGACAAAGTTGTGCCGATCATCCGCAATCCGCAGTTGAACTCGGATACACAGGAACCGGTTTTCTATTTTCCCGGTTGCGGGTCGGAGCGGCTGTTCTCGCAGGTTGGGCTCGCAACTCAGGCGATGCTCTGGCATGTCGGCGCACAGACTGTGTTGCCGCCGGGCTACCTGTGTTGCGGCTACCCGCAGACCGCGAGTGGAAACCACGACAAGGGTCAGGAAATCATCACGGACAATCGGGTGCTATTTCATCGCATGGCCAACACTCTCAATTACCTGGATATCAAGACGGTGATTGTGAGCTGCGGTACCTGTATGGATCAACTCGAAAAATACGAGTTCGAGAAAATTTTCCCGGGCTCACGGTTGCTCGACATTCATGAGTACCTGCTCGAAAAGGGTGTGAAGCTGGAAGGCGTCGCTGGGACGCGGTACATGTACCACGATCCCTGTCATTCGCCGATGAAGACGCATCAGCCCATGAAAGTCGTCAACGAACTGATGGGGCAGAGGGTTGATCTGAATGACCGTTGTTGCGGCGAATCCGGGTCGCTTGCCGTTACCCGGCCAGACATTTCAACGCAGGTACGTTTTCGCAAGGAGGCGGAAATGCGGAAAGGCGCCGACAAATTGCGCGCGATTCCCGTAAAGTCTGCGTCGGGTGTTGATGAAAAGTTTGAGGGCGATGTCAAGATTTTGACGAGTTGCCCTTCATGCCTTCAGGGCTTGTCACGCTACGACAACGATAGCGAAACCAAAGCGGATTACATCGTGGTTGAAATGGCCAAACATTTGCTGGGCGATAAATGGATGTCTGACTACGTTGAGCGGGCCAATAATGGTGGAATTGAAAGAGTGCTGGTCTA
>CAYMSY010000165.1:0-316 GCA_964393195.1 uncultured Alcaligenaceae bacterium
CGCACCCATCTGGTCAGTCCAGCGATGGCCGCCGCAGCGGGCGTCGCCGGGCATTTTGTCGATGTTCGCCGCTTGAACTAATTGCCAATCAACGTAGGAGAGATTGTGATGAAACGTATTCTCAGTGCCGTGGTTTTTGCTCTGTTTGCCTTGTCGCTCGCGGGCTGCAACACGATCAAGGGTGTTGGTCAGGACGTGCAGAAGGCTGGCGAAAAAATCGAAGACGCCGCAAAGAAAAAATAGCAAAGTAATCGCATGGACAAGTTCGTCACGCACACGGGGCTCGTGGTTCCGCTTGATCGCGCCAATGTCGACA
>CAYMSY010000165.1:326-6904 GCA_964393195.1 uncultured Alcaligenaceae bacterium
CGTGGATACGGATGCCATCATCCCCAAGCAGTTTTTGAAGTCGATCAAGCGCACCGGCTATGGGCCGAACTGCTTTGATGAGTGGCGCTATCTCGATGTCGGCCAGCCCGGCATGGACAACAGCAAACGCCCGCTCAACACGTCATTCGTGCTCAACGAGCCGCGTTATCGTGGCGCGTCGATCCTGCTCGCGCGGCAGAACTTTGGCTGTGGTTCGTCGCGTGAACATGCGCCGTGGGCGTTGCTGCAGAACGGCTTCCGCGTGGTGATCGCACCGTCGTTTGGCGATATTTTTTATAACAACTCGTTGAACAACGGGCTGCTGGTGATTCGCCTCAAGGAAGCGGAGGTCGATCATCTGTTCCACGATTGCGCAGCGTTTCCGGGCTTTGAAATTACCGTTGATCTCGACGCGCAACAGGTACGTGCGGTGAACGGCAGTTTCGTCTTTCCGTTCGACATCGCGGCGTCACGTCGCGAGCGCATGATCAATGGCTGGGACGACATCGGACTCACGCTCAAGAACTCAGATGCCATTCGCGCATTTGAGGCGAAACATCAAGCCGCTCAGCCTTGGCTGGCATAGCGGGCGAGGGTTGCCGGACTTTTTTTGACAAAAACAGCTTTTTGTTGAAAGCCGCATCCAAATAGGGCTCAGAATGAGAAAAGCACAAAAGTCGATAATTGCCAATTTTGCTGCTTGAGCCCTTATTGAATAGGTCTTTCAGTGAAAAGCTGATACTAAAAAATCAACTGCGACGAATCATTGCCACGACCGTTTTCTGCTCCGGTTTTTACCTGTCACCTCTCTGCAAAACACTATGAACATCCTCATCCTCCCCGGTGACGGCATCGGCCCGGAAATCGTCGGCCAAGCGGTTCGTGTCCTCGAAAAGTTCAAATCCGAAGGTGTGCCGATCACGCTCTCGCATGGGCATTTGGGCGGCGCTGCCTATGATGCGCATGGTCATCCTTACCCCGAAGCCACGCAAACGCTGGCGCGTGCAGCGGACGCAATCCTGCTCGGCTGCGTGGGTGGTCCGCAGTACGACACATTGCCTCGCGCCGTGCGTCCGGAACAGGGTTTGCTCGGCATTCGCAAGGATCTGAAACTGTTTGCCAATCTGCGTCCGGCCATGCTTTATCCGGAATTGGCCGCGTCGTCGTCGCTCAAGCCCGAGGTCGTCGCCGGTCTCGACATCATGATCATCCGTGAACTCACGGGCGACATTTACTTCGGCCAGCCACGCGGCCGGCGCACCAATGCTGCGGGCGAAGACGAGGGCTACGACACGATGCACTACGCCCGATCGGAAGTGGAGCGCATTGCGCGCGTTGGCTTTGAAACCGCGATGAAGCGCGGCAAGAAACTGTGCAGCGTCGACAAGGCCAATGTGCTCGATACATCGATCCTGTGGCGCGAAGTCGTGACTGAAATGGGCAAACAGTATCCCGACGTTCAGCTCTCGCACATGTACGTCGACAACGCCGCGATGCAGCTGGTGCGGGCGCCGAAACAGTTCGACGTGATCGTCACCGGCAACATCTTTGGCGACATCCTCTCCGATGAAGCGTCAATGCTCGCGGGCTCGATCGGCATGCTGCCCTCGGCGTCACTTGATGCCAACAACAAGGGCTTGTATGAGCCGATTCACGGCTCGGCGCCTGACATTGCGGGGCAGGATAAGGCGAATCCTATTGCAACAGTGTTGTCACTCGCGATGATGATGCGCTACAGCTTCGGTCGCGCCGATCTCGCGCAGCGCATCGACTCAGCCGTGCAAAAAGTGCTCGCGAGCGGGCTGCGCACCGGTGATATTGCGTCGTCCGGTGAGCGCGTAGTGGGCACTCGCGCGATGGGCGATGCTCTTGTTTCGGCGCTGTAGCGAAAAATCAACAAAACTGTTGCATGACGTTGACATGGGGCTACACTGGCTCATATGCACAACATATGGTGCTTTCAGACAAGCTGAAACACAATATGTTGGGTATGAACCGGCGGCCCATGGCGGTGATGTGAGCGCTCGCAAACATTCGCTCCGACTTAAAGCTAATTCTGAGCTTGCGGCGGCAACCCCATGATGTTATTTTTCTTCTAGTTTCAGAATTCAGAGGGCGGCATGCTGCGCCAAAAACCACTCGTAGTTTCGCTCATGTTGGCTGGCCTCATCGCCGCAACCGATGTTGGCGCCTTAGGCTTGGGCCGTCTCAATGTGACCACCGCACTGGGCCAGCCGCTCGTTGCCGAGGTTGATCTCAGCGTCGCACCGGGTGACGACGTTGACTCAATCCGCGCCAACGTGGCGTCGCCTGCGGTGTATCGCGCGGCCAATGTCGAATATCAGGGCGTATTGCAAACGGTTCGCGTTCAGGTGCTCAAGCGCCCGAATGGCCAGCCGTATCTGCGCCTCGTCAGCAACCAGTCGGTTAATGATCCTTATCTCGACATCCTGCTTGAAGTGAATTCAAGTACCGGTCGTCTGGTGCGTGAGTACGTATTCCTGCTCGATCCGCCCGGCGCAGCGCTGGCGCAGGCGATTGAACCGTCGCAGCCCGCGCGTCCGGCCATGCCTGCGCAAGCGGCTCCCGTGCCGTCGCCGGCTGCATCCCCGCGCGCTGCCGCACCTGCAGCCGCACCGACGCCACCACGCGCGGCCGCATCCGAAGGCGGCAGCTCATACACCGTCAAATCAGGTGACACCCTGTCCGGCATTGCCGGTCGCAACGCACAGGCGGGCGCGTCACTCGAACAGTTGATGATCGCGATTCAGCGCAACAATCCGGAAGCGTTCATTGGCGGCAATATCAACCGCTTGCGCGCCGGGGCGGCACTGAGCATCCCCTCTGCTGCGGATGCACAGGCGATCCCGCAAAACAACGCCGTGAGCGAAGTTCGCGCGCAGGCCGCCAGCTGGCGTGGCTATGTTGCCCGGGTCGCTGATTCGGTACCGAATGTCGCTGCGGATCAGCCGTCGGCGCGAGCCAGTGGCCGCGTATCAGGTGCCGTCGCCGACACCGGTACCTCCGCGAGCAACGCAGACAAGCTCAAGCTCTCCCAGGGCGAGCGCAGCAAACAGGCCGGCACCGAAAGCAAGGTCGCCGCGACCAAGGCGCTCAAGGAAGAACAGGCCCGCATCGCCCAGCTTGAAAAACTCAAGCAGGAACAGGAAAAGGCACTAACGCTCAAGAACCAGGCACTGGCCGACGCTCAGGCAAAAGCCAGGGAAGCCGCCGCCAAGGCGCCGCCACCCGCGCCGCCTGCGCCGGCACCGGTTGCTGTCGCGAAGGCCGATCCCCCAAAGGTTGAGGCACCCAAGGCGGTGCCGGTACCCCCGCCGCCCGCACCGGTACCTCCACCGCCGCCACCGCCTGCGCCCGCTCCGGCACCGGTTGTGACGCCGCCTGCACCTGCTCCGGTCGTGGCCCCGCCGCCTGCGCCGGCCCCGGCGCCAGTTGCTGCAGCTCCGGCGGAACCGCCGCCCGCTCCGGCACCTGCGCCAGTGACCACGCCGCCCCCACCACCGCCGGCTCCTCCGGCTGTGGCCAAGAAGGCGACACCGGCACCTGCGCCTGAACCGGGCATGCTTGACTTCCTCGGTGACAACCCCTTGCCTGCGGCGGCGGGTGCGCTTGGCGTACTGGGTCTCGCTGGTGTATTCCTCTGGAGTCGCCGCCGCCAGAAGGCTGCGCCTGCAACAAATTCGAAGATGGCCGAACCGGTCGTCAACACCATGAACCCGGACACGGTGTTCGGCACCTCTGGCCTTGGCGTCGTAAAGACCAATGATGTTCCGGTGCAAAGCCAGTTCAGCCGTTCGGGCATGGGCACCATTGATTCGGGTGAGGTTGACCCGGTCGCGGAAGCCGAGGTTTATATCGCCTACGGTCGTGAAGCCCAGGCTGAGGAAATCCTGCGCGAAGCGTTGCTGCGCGACCCGCAGCGTCCGGATGTCGCTACCAAGCTCGCCGAAATCAGCGCATCGCAAGGAAAGCGGGATACGTTCGACAAGCTGGCGGCCGACGTCACGGCGATGGACCGCACCGGCGAATACAAACAGAAACTCGCTGACATCGCGTCTGCGCACTTCCCCGGTCATCCGCTCGCGGGCGGAAGCGGTGGCGGTGCAGCAGCTGCAGCACCGGTCGCGGCCGCTGCTGTCGCGACTGCGGCTGCTGGCGCTGCGGTAGCAGGTTTCAGCGCGATGGAAACTGCCACCGGGCCTGGCATGCGGGCCACGGTGCCGATCGCCGCAGCCCCGCTGTCGGTACCACCTGTTGAAAGCAGCTCACTGGACTTCGTGCTGGACGGCATGACCATCGCGAAGCCAAGCTCCTCTCCTGCGCCAGCGCCTGTCGCCGCGCCAGTCCCGGCTCCTGCACCGGTTGCGCCGCCTGCTGTTGCTGTGGCCGCACCGACTGGTGGTGGAAACCGCAAGTCGCTGGAAGAAGATCTCGCCGAACTGGAAGCCTCGCTCAAGAAAGCCACCAACGCCGGCCAGCTGTCGGAAGGCGGAATGGATTTCACCGACTTCTCGACCGCAACGCCGACCAATCTCGGCACCGTCGGCCCGTCGATGCGTCCGGAAATGCTCGATCTGAGCTTTGATGCGGGCCGTCAGGGCTTCGTTGACCCGACGCCGTCGATTCTTGACGGTCAGTGGCATGACGCCTCGACCAAGCTTGATCTGGCCCGGGCCTACGAAGAAATGGGCGACCGCGAAGGTGCGCGCGAAATCCTGCGTGAAGTCATTCACGACGGCGATGAAGCACAACAGGCCGAAGCCAAGGCAATGCTCGCGAAGCTTGGCGGCTAGTCAGCCGCACAGCGTATCGACTGAGTCATCTGATGGAACACCCCCAGCGCGAAACTCAGCGCTGGGCGCTGGGCCTCGAATATCGCGGCACTGCTTTTTGTGGTTGGCAGCGACAGCTCGGCCAGCCGTCCGTACAGCAAGCGCTTGAAGAAGCGCTTTCCAATATCGCGACCAGCCCGATCAGTGTCATCGCTGCGGGCCGTACCGACACGGGCGTTCATGCGTCGCTGCAGGTTGTGCATTTTGAAACGAGCGTTGAGCGCGAAGCCAGCGCCTGGATGCGAGGTGGCAACCAGTTTTTGCCGGACGACATCTCGATCCGCTGGGCAACGCCGGTTGATGACGATTTTCACGCCCGGTTTGCAGCCCGATCGCGTCGTTACGTCTATCTCCTGAACTCGCAGCCGCAACGTCCCGGACTGCACGCAGCGCGCGTTGGCTGGACACACTGGCCACTGGACATCGCCCGGATTGAGGCGGCATTGCCTGCGCTGTGGGGGACGCATGATTTCAGCGCCTTCCGCGCGGCGGAGTGTCAGGCGAAGTCGCCGGTCAAGACCATTTACGCTGCCGGCGTGCAACAGCGGGGCGCCGTCCTGCGCTTCGACTTTCACGCTGACGCCTTTCTGCACCACATGATCCGCAACATCATGGGAACGCTCGTCTACATCGGCAGCGGGCGGCAGCCGAGCGGCTGGCTCAAGGAATTGCTGGCACAGAAAGACCGCAAGCTCGCCGCGCCCACCTTTGCGCCGGATGGGCTGTATCTCGCCGGAATTGAGTACGATCCCCGCTTTGCCTTGCCTGAAACGTTTGTCGATCCGTGCCTCTAATCGAAAACGCCCCGCTGATCCGCACCCGCATCAAGATTTGCGGGTTACGTGAGCACGAACATGTCGATACCGCGATCAACGCTGGCGCGGATGCAATCGGCTTCGTGCTGTACCCCCCGAGCCCGCGTGCAATCGCGCTCGCACAATGCGCGGCGCTCGCCCGACGCGTGCCCGCCTTTGTTTCGACCGTGGCGCTGTTCGTCAATCCGACCAGGGAAGAGGTCAAAACCGCGCTCGCCGGTGCCCGCATCGACCTGCTGCAATTCCACGGTGACGAGCCGGAATCCTTTTGCAAAAGCTTCGCCCGCCCGTATGTGAAGGCGCTGGCTGTCAATGAATCCTTTGATTTATTACAATCAGGGCTGCAATACGCCTCCGCCGCCGCGCTCCTGCTGGACACGCCGAGCGCCGGACATGGCGGAAGCGGAAAGACATTCAATTGGCAGCTCATCAACACAACAAACAGTCCAAGCGCAACCGCGCCTCGGCTCGTTTTGTCTGGTGGCTTGACTGCTGCAAATGTGGCCGACGCGGTTAGCGCGGTTCATCCTTTCGCGGTGGATGTGAGTAGCGGCGTCGAGATTTCTCGTGGCGTGAAAAGCTCCGAACTCATTCAAGAATTTTGTCGCGCTGTGCGCCTTGCTGATGTAGGGTGCTAACAGTGCCCGCGGCGCCAATGGCGTCGCTTCACAGAAAGCATTCCATGAAACCATATGACCTTCCCGACGCCAGCGGCCACTTCGGCCCCTATGGCGGCACCTTTGTTGCTGAAACCCTGATCCAGGCGCTCGACCAGCTCAAAGAGCAGTACGCCAAATACCAGCACGACCCGGAATTCAAGGCCGAATTCGCCAACGAACTCAAGTATTTCGTCGGCCGCCCGAGCCCGGTCTATCACGCCCGGCGCCTGTCCGACTACTGCGGCGGCGCG
>CAYMSY010000166.1:0-6885 GCA_964393195.1 uncultured Alcaligenaceae bacterium
GTACCTGACGCACCTGTTCAATGATTGACGACGGAATGCCGAAGCCAGATTTGCCGACACCGACCAGCAACACCTGGGTTACGGCGAGCGTCAATGGCACCGACAGCGTGAAGGTCGTGCCCTTGCCTTTTTCGGTATGTACTTCGACACGACCGCCAAGGCCCGTGACCTCGTTGCGCACCACGTCCATGCCGACGCCACGGCCGGCTACGGCAGTAACGTGCTCGGCCGTGGAGAAGCCTGGCTGGAAGATGAACTCGAGCAGCTGGCCATCGCTGACCTCTTCATTGCTGCCAATGAGGTTCAGCGCAACCGCGCGGGCGCGTACCTTGTCCAGCGGAATGCCGCCGCCGTCATCCGACAGCGAAATGGCGACCTCGTTACCTTGTTGACGAACGCTGAGCGCCAGCTCGCCGATGCCCGGCTTGCCATGCGCACCACGATCCGCTTCCACCTCGATGCCGTGCGCGAGCGCATTGCGAACCAGATGTTCCAGAACTGGCGTCAAACGCTCGAGAACGCTACGGTCAATTTCGATACGGCCACCGCGAATATCCAGGTTGGCGCGTTTCTTGAGCTCTTTCGCTGTCTGCCGCAAGACACGATATAGACGATCTGACAAGTTCGAGAACGGCACCGTCCGCAGTGTCTGCAGACGCAGCTGGACCGAGCGTGACAGTCGGGTCTGGGTCGAAAGTGCGTTGTCAGCGTCAGCCAGATTTTTGAGCAGGCTCTGCTGTACCGTCGCAACGTCGTTCACGGCTTCGGCGAGGCTTCGTGTCAGCTCCTGGAAGCGCGTGTAACGGTCGAACTCAAGCGGGTCAAATTGAGATTCCTGATCGAGACGCGACTGAATCTGGGATTCGCCCTGAATTTCAATCTCGCGCAACTGTCCGCGCAGCCGCACGACCGATGCGGTGAGATCAAGCAGCCCCGCCTTGAGGTTGCGCATCTCGGCTTCAATACGCGAACGGCTGATCGAGATTTCGCCCGCCTCATCCGCCAGCGTTTCAACAGAATCGCTGCGGACGCGCAAAAATGCAGCGCCAACAGCCGGTTCGGCAGGTTGCGCGGTCGGCGCTGCGGTTGTCCGCGTCACCAATCCGCGAGCAATATCCGCCAGCGACCGCGTTGCGACGGTAGCCCCTTCAGCAGGCGTTTCTGTCGATGCTGACACCTCTTCTGCGGCTGGTGTTTCGACAACGTCAGAGGCGACCGCTTCAAGCGCGGCCTCAGCGGGCGCAGCCTCCGCATAACGCGGCAGCACGACGTCTTTCTCACCGCGCGTCAGGCGTTCCAGCAGGAATGCGATGTCGTCAAGATCTTCATCAAACGTGTCAAACATCGCTGGTGTTGGCGTTCCAGACGCCTCCACCATGCGTGTTTCGAACAGATGTGCCAGTTCGCCGAGACGCATCGCGCCGGCCATGCGGGCGCTACCCTTAAGCGTATGAAGCGTGCGCTTCAAGCCATCAGAGTGAACCGTGCTGCGTGCGTCCCCACGCCACGCGGTCAGTTGTTCGCTGGCCGTTGGGTAGAGCTCCTGCGCTTCTTCAAGGAAGATCGGAAGTACCTGTTCATCAATGTCGTCACGAACTTCCGCGAGCGGATCATCAACCGCGCGTGGTGCAAACCGTGCTTCGGCAGCCGGAGCTGGTTGACGCAGGTCTGCAACGGGCGGCGCGACAGGTGCAACCGACGGCGTAGCTACAAATACGCTAACGGCAGCCGCGCCAGCAGCAGCCGCCGTTGAAGCCAGCGCCAGCGCGGATGGTGACGGCGCCGGCACTGCGACGACAGGTTCAGCAATCGTCGGAGCGCTTGCGGGCGGTTCAGCCACTGGCTGTACAACCACTGCAGGCGTCGACAACACTGGCGCAACCAGCTCCGGCACCAGCGGTGCAACAGATGGCGCAGCAGCAGTTGTAACCGGCGTCTCATGCTCAAAAGCAGGCTCGACGACAACAGTCGGGGGCGGCTCATCCAACAACAGGTTCGCAACCACTGGTGCAGCGACTGGTTGTGCTGGTGACGCCAGTGGAGCGCTTTCGGCGACGGGTTCAGTTACGGACAATTCCGGGAGCGTCGGCGGTGCCGAGGTGCCGTGTTCGACACTCTTGTGTGCTCCCAGGGCCTGCTCTTCTGCGTGTGTCAACTCCAGCAACTCAACTTCGACGCCCAAGGCATCAGTGCCAGTCTCAGCAAGCATGGACCGCAGCTGCTGACGCGTGCGCTCCATATCTGTGCGCTCTTCGGGCGACAGCGCAGAATGCGCCTGAAGACGCAAGGTCGCCGTACGCAGGCATTGCACCGCCGATGTCAGTGTTTCCAGCGACGACGGTGTTCTGCCGGAACGACGGACCGCGACAAGCGCGCTTTCCAGTGCACCGGCGAAATCACCAATATCGAGGAAGCCCGCTGTCCGGTGAATGCCGCACAAGGTATGACTCGCACGAACCATCGCATCGCTCGGCAACAGGCCCGGGTCAAACTGCATCAGTGTGAGTTCGTACTCAAGCGTTTGCAGATGTACGCGTGATTCATCGGTAAGAATCGAGAACAGCGCGCGCGAGACGCCTACACCCAACACATTCAGTTCGTCGTCCTGGGCATTGAGTGTGCTGGCGAAATCGAGGCTCAGAACATCCGCTGGCTCCGCATCAGCCTGCGGTTGCGGGTGAGAATCAAGCTGCGACACCCCATAGGCATTGCCTGATGGCGACACGAGGGTTGGTGCGGCCATCAACGCGTCAAAGTCGATTTCTTCTATTGCAGCCGCTGGCTCGAGTTCTGCAGCAGCGGCAGCAATCTGTGCATCGAGATCACCCGCTACAGGCGGTGCAAAATCCGGCGCAACGGGCTCAAGCACAACAGGAGCCGGAGCGACGCTTGGTGTCTGCGACGGCGTTGGTGAAGCGGATTTGTGTCCGCAGCGTGCAACCAGCTCGTCCAGCGTCGACACATCAACGCTTACTTGGTGTTCAGCGCGAAGCGTTTCGACCCATGCGCCGAACTTTTCAGCCGCGACGGCGATCAGCTTCAACTCCGGTTCGGTAACGGGGCGCTCCGCCTCCAGTGCCGAGTTCAGAACTCGCTCAACGCGCCATGCAACTTCAGCCAGATCGGTCTGGCCCACCATCCGGCCACTACCCTTGAGCGTATGAAAGGCTCGGCGTGTGTCGACCAGAAGATCGCGGCGATCATGCTGCAGCGACAGTTCGCTGTACTGCGCTCGTACGGCCTCGACGACCTCGGTCGCCTCCTCCACAAAAATGTCGAGCAAGCCGGTGTCGCGTGCCTCCGGAGCAGATTCGAGAAGCCTTGATGTCTCCGCGGACGTAGGGGGCAGTGCCGCCGTGCCGCCGACGACCGCGCCAACAGCCGCAGACAAATCGGACGCTTGCGCCAGATTGTCATCCAGCAAGCGCAGTGCTGCATTCGATGCCTCTGACAAGCTCGGATCGGAGAGCAATTCCGCATCTTGCCGTACGCCCTGGAGCGTCGAACGCAATTCGTCGCGAAGCTCAAGGCGATCGGGCTGATCGCTGATAGCACGCGCCAGCGGCCGCAGCATGCGTTGCCGCTCCGCCAGAGAGGCTTCAACGCTGCTGTCATCGTCGCTCCCCCCTGAGGCGTCGGTCTCGCCCAGAAAGCGACGCTTGAGGCCAACGAGGATTTCGTCGGCATCTCGTTCACGACGCTCGCGCACGTCAACATAAAAACTCAAGCCAGCGAGGACATCTGCCAGCGCATCAATGTCATGCGCGCTGAGAGACGCCTCCTGCTTGAGCGCCTCAATCAAACGATCAGACGTCTTGGTCAGCAGATCGTTTGCGTCATTCCAGCCAAGCATGCGCATCGCGCCGGAGACCTGACCGAGCAAGGCTGGGAGCGGTTTCAGTTCGTCAATCGCGTTACGGTCGCGGAACACCGAGTCGAGCGCTTGCTCAACGAGGCGCATGTTGGCGCGAATTTCTCGCGCAACCTGTGCGATGGTCTGTTTTTCCTGCGCCAGTCGGGTTAGCGAATTCGCCTCGTTTTCGGCCCGGAGTTCCTGCGGAATTGGCGCATTGGTAGTTGCGTACGACAGCCGCTGGAGGGCGCGATCCACCTGAGAACGGAACGAAGTCGGAAGCGCAGCGATATGCTCGAGCGCGGTTTCGATCAGAATCAAGCTGGTGGCAAATTCGATCGACAGATCGTCGCCAATCGCTTTGCCCTCACCAACAGACGCAGCGGCGGACGCAATACCACGGCCAAGGCTGGAGAATTCCGGCATATGCAACGCGTCACATGTCGCGGGCAATTCGCTGGTTGCCTCCCGCAACCGCTGCAGCGCATTCGCTCGGCCAGAGTTAAGACTTGTCCAGGAGTCCTTGCACCGGGCGACGACAGCACTGAGCGCATCAATTGCCGGTTGCAAGGCAACCACATCAATCTCGCGCGGTACGCGTTTCGGGACAAGCACCTCCAACTCGTACAGCGCCTTCACCTCATCCACCAGCGGATGACCGCTACGAGCGCGAGCGACGTGATACAGCACCTCCCGGCGCAGGCGGTCAGCAACCCGAGTGGATCCCTCCACAAAGCGGCGAACCTGCAGATCAACCCGAGCCATCAACTGCTTGAGCGCGGTAGATGACTCTACGTAACCACCATGAACCGCATCGAGAAGTGCATGTGTCGCCCACCAAAACGAGCGTTGGGAAGGCAAGGGGTACGCTGCTTCGATCTCGGATACTGCCTTGCGCATCTGGTCAAGGCCGGCCTCGTTCCCACGCAGCCATTGCAAAAGACCTTGCTGAAAATCACGTCGATGCCGCAACAGAAACGCAGGCATGCGCGAAGGCTCCGGCGGCTCGATATTGGGCAGTTTCGTCGGGCGCCGTGACAAGTCAGGGAAGAAAAGGTCCGCAGGCCCGAACTTCGAGCGACGAAGCTTGCCAAGGGCAAGATACTCAGAAATGAACCGCAGCGGCACCGGCGGAGAACCGCTAGCCATCTCTTTCAAATGGGACAACAGACGCCGACAGCCCCGGTCGACCAGATCCAGCGCCTCCGCAGGGACTACATCAACCTCTGCAGTAAAGTGTTTTTCAAACTCCTGGACGAGTACCGCCAAGCCCTCAATGCCGACAAGCTCAAGCGCGCCGGCAACCTTGTGCAGGTCCTGTCGGACGCCATTGCGGAGTTCCGGAGTTGGCGATACGCGGAGTTTTTCAATGCCCTCAAGGGCACGAAACAACGCGCTATCTATTTCCGCCTTTACCCACGTAATGGGGCCGCTGTCCAGTTCGAGCGGAATATCAATAGCCACAGCTTTTCGACTCCCGCCTGATTACACCTTGAAGCCCGCGACCGAGCCGCGCAGCGTCTGCGCCAATCGACCCAGCTCTTCAATAGAAACGTTAGTCTGCTGGGTGCCACGCGATGTCTCCTCGGTGACAGCGAGAATGTCCTGCATGCCGCGTGTCACCTCGGAAACCGACGCTGACTGCGATTGAGTCTGCACCGAAATACTGCCCACCAGACCGGCAAGGTCGCGTGAAACGCGACTAATTTCTGACAGCGCCTGACCGGCGGCGTCGGACAAGCGAGTTCCCTCAACCACCCCTTGAGTGGTTTTTTCCATCGCGTTCACCGCGTCTTGCGTATCCGCCTGAATCGCCCGTACCAAGGCTTCAATTTGCTTGGTAGCTTCTGCCGACCTTTCCGCCAGTCGTTGAACCTCTTCCGCAACCACTGTAAAGCCGCGACCTGCCTCACCAGCAGACGCCGCCTGAATTGCAGCGTTCAGCGCCAAAACGTTCGTCTGTTCTGTAATGTCCGAAATCAGCTCCACGATTTCGCCGATCTCCTGCGAGCTCTCGCCCAGACGCTTAATTCGCTTGGAGCTTTCCTGGATTTGTGCGCGGATTTCGTTCATACCCGCGATCTGGTTTTGCACGGCCTGCGCGCCTTGTTCCGCCGCATTGAGTGACTGCTGCGCCACTTTGGAGCCTTGCGTAGCAGATGCGGACACCTCGTTGATTGACTGCGCCATCTGCAGCACGAGCGCGCTAGATCGTTGAATCTCGCCGGACTGGCGTTGTGAAGCTTGATACAGTCGTTGTGAGATGGCTTGCGCTGCCTGCGTCGCCCCTGCAACCTCGCCTGTCGTGGCGTTAATGTCGGAAACGACTTTGCGCAATTCGTCAACCGTGAAGTTGATGGAGTCTGCGATAGCACCCGTCACATCTTCCGTCACGCTGGCTTTCACCGTAAGATCGCCGTCGGCCAGAGTACCCATTTCGTTAAGCAATCGCAAAATTGCTTCCTGGTTTCGCTGGTTCTCACGTTCGTTTTCAGCCGCACGAATTCGAGCTTCATTAAGGAACAAATAGCCCAACGCGGTACCTAGCAAGAGGGACAAGAGCCCCAGCGCTGCCGCCAGATAAAGAGCGAAGTTGGCGGTATTGCCAGCCCCTTCGTACGCGGTTGACAATGTCTTTGCGCCGGCCATCAGAGGCTCGGCTTCCACGGTTATGACTTTGGCCGCCTGCTTGCCAGCCAGCAGACGTGGCATTGCGCGGAGCACTTCCACCAACCTGCGCTCGGTCTCCTGGAAGCGCGTGCCCAGTTCAGTAAGTGTCTGGCGTGCTTCACCGTCGCGAATCGCGCTCACGCGCAAAGCGTCGCTGCCCTGCAACAATCCGTTAACGATATCGCGGAACGTAGCCGTGTCCTTACCCAACAAGAACGCAACGTCTGAGTCGACTTCATCGCCGATCAGCGCGTTGGCATTCTTTGCTATGCGTTGCGTCAACATGACAAGGTTGTTCGCAAGCGCAATTTCTCGTCCGCTCGCGGAGGACAACTGCGTAGCCAACTGCTCGGCCAATTCCA
>CAYMSY010000167.1:0-6852 GCA_964393195.1 uncultured Alcaligenaceae bacterium
GGCAGCGTGCACGCAGGGCGCCAGAACGGCTTTGCGCTGCCCGATGCGCGCGAGGCGATGTGGCGGGCGTTGACCGGAACCAGTAACGCGGGTATCAGCTTGAACACCACGCGCGCCGAGCGCGATGCCTGGTGGGCAACGACGTTCCGCGCGCTCGGTTCGGTCATCCACAACCTGCAGGACATGGGGCAGCCACAGCATACGCGCAATGAGCCACATGCGTTTGGAGAGCCGTCACTGTTCGAGCACGTCGCGAATGAGCGGGCGATGGGGGTGCAGCGAGCCGTGCGGCCAACAGGACTGTTCTCGGCTACTGACTACGTCACAGCGCCGCAGCTCAAGTATGACGGCTATACCGCACCGACCTTTACGCGGTATCGACACTTTTTTAGTTCCATCGATTGTTTTGCGCCACCTTGCACGGAGTCCTACACAGGCCTTGGCCTCGCGAACTACAGCAACCAGGGGTTCTTCACGACCAACGCGAACGTTGGCAACACCAGGTATGCGAAGCCGGAAAGCAATATGGGGTTGTACAGCGAGGAGATCGTAGGCAGCGCAACTTACCTGCGTGGCAATGTGCGGGACTACGCGCGTCCGGCAACGGAGACCCCAGCCAGCATCCTTGTGGCGCGCGAAGGTATTTTGTCGCTCGCGATGCAAACCGCAAACCTGTCGGTCGATTTGCCGCGCTATACCATCGACGCCCAGGTCGCCGACCAGCAGGCGGATTTGCTGGTGCCACGCGCAGTGGGCTATTCGGCGGCGTTCATCAATTTCTTCTTTCGCGGCGAGATGGAGATCAAGCCCACCAGCGACCAGATTTTCGGTGTGCTGGACAACGCCACCGGCAACGCATTCCGCAAGCTCGTGGTACGGGTGCGCAACAAAACGCCGGCGACTACCAACCCGGTGACAGGGGCGGTCGTGCCACAAGATTTTGCCAATGGCAGGTTTGTCGCTGTCGTGCGTTTTCACAAGGATTGGGCGACCAGCAGCAACGATCTGAACCGCGCCATCGGCATTGGCAATTGCTCGACCTTGTCTGCGATATATGGCGCCGGCAACGAGCCAACGCAACCACGGCACGATCCGACAGTGACCACGGCTTGTCGTGACGGGCAGGAAACGCTGGTAGTCTCGGCGCCGGTGACTGCAACCTTGTCAACCGATGAGGAGAAAGAGCTAAGTTTCGATTTCAGCGCTTCGCCGATACCGATGATGGGCGTGGACTACTCGCTTCAGGTTGTTTATCGCGGCGCTATCGGCGCTGAAAGCGATGACATCGCCACCGGCTACCGCGATCTTGCCGACCCGATGATCATCACTCGGCACAACGCTTACGATTACATTCTGTCCGACCATTCGGGGCCGCCGTTGTATCGCAACTACTTCGGCGCCGATCTGGCGGCCGTACCGAATGTCAAACCCCTCGTGTTGTTTCCGGCCAGTTCACCGCCCTACGGATTCAGCAATCTGCCGTCGCTGGCCAATCACGGCTGGCAATGCTGGTCACTTTTCGCGCTGGAGCAGTTCAATTGCTATTCGTCGTCACAGACGATGCAATACCGCTACACGATGGGGGACCGTAGTCAACCCGCGATCGCGACGGCGTCGCAGGTGGCCGCTGGCGGGTACACCCGCATCGCGTTGCTGGCACCCCTGTGGCAAGCAGGAGAACTCGCCGCCCTTCCCCAATTGCGTGTCGAGCGCTTGCGCGTGACCGGTGGCCCCTACATTGGCGAGACGCTTGTCATCCCGCAACGGCATTGGTCGGCGACTTATGCCTGGCCGCCCGGCATGCGTGGACACAATGCCTGGCACAGTGATGGCTATGTGTGGACGCTGCCGACCATTCAAGGACTGGACGCCGATCTGCGCATGACCGGGCAGTACTGCCGCATCGCGCCACCCAATGCACTATCGGGCAGCAATCAATGGAGCCTGATATCGACGAATCCGGATACCGTTGGCGACCAGATTGCAATTTCTGCAACGGGGACGATGTCGCTCACGGCGACGGTACCAAGCGGGACGGCCGGCTGGTACTCGCCGTACGTGATTAACTGCGCGCAGAACGGCGATCCGACTTACTCCACATTATTCACCCGGCCGTCGGTGACACTCGTTCAGTCCTACGCGCTTGAGCCTGACTTGACGTCTGCCTATTCGCCGTGGGACGTCTATCTTGGTACCAGCGTCTATGCAACTGACGAGGGAGCGTTCGCCAACAGTCTACGTCCAGTCACCTCCATGTTGCCTTATCTCGCCGACCCGGTGTTGCAGACACGCGGCGCTGGCGGTGGTGCGATTGCCGGCGTTGCTCCGACACCAGTGGTTATCGATGCCAGGTATCGATAGCGTCGTAACTGTTCAGATCATTGAAGATAGAAGGCGCGGTCGCATCATTGTCGCCGGACTTGCTGATGTACGCCAGGCGGCGTAAATAATCTGGTTAGCGCGACCGCGCCACGCGGAGTGATGCTCAGGGCGCGGCTGCTGGTCTTCTTCGTCAGCCAGCCGGTTGCGATGAAATGCGACAACAGCCCGGTGGCGAAGGGTCCGGCCAAGTGCTCGCGCCGCTCTGACCAGTCCATGCCGCGATAGGCAAAGCGGGCCTTGCTCGCATCGCGCCGTAGCGATGCAATTGCCGCGTCATCAAAATTTGCGTTGCGCAGCCAGGTGGTTGCTTCGGCGCCCAATGTCAACGCGCCCGCACTGTTGACGACCAGCACGCGCTGCGCGATCAGCGCGTCATGCTGTTGCACGCCCAGTTCGCCCGCGAGATGGCAATAGCAGCTGCGTGCATATTTGAGTGGTTTGTACGCGGGCGTGTCCCAGCGCGTGCGAACTTCGTCACGCTCGGCGACAAACGATAACGCCTCCAGCATATGTGCGACATCGGCGTCGGCCAGCATGAAGTAGCGATGCCGCCCCTGCGTGCGCAGGCTCACCAGACCAGCATCGAGCAATTGTGTGAGATGCGTGCTCGCGGTCTGTGGCGTGATTGACACCGCTCGCGCCAACTCACCCGCTGAACGCGCCTCACCGCCGAGCAGCAGCGCCAGCATGCGCGCCCGCGAGGGATCGGCAATGGCAGCGGCCGTCCGCGCGAAACGTGGCTCCGGAGCTGTTCCTGATTGAACAATTGATGAGGCTTTCATGCGCCCAGGCGACTCATCTGCATGAACGCACGCAGCAACATGTAAGCGCCGAGCACAACCAGTCCGATGAAAAACCAGCGACGGAATACCAGTGGATGCATCTTGTCGCGCACCCGTTGCCCGATGTACATGCCCGCCAGCGCGGGGAGCACGGCGAGCAGCGAATTCCAGATCATCGGCGCCTGATACTGTTCCTTGAAGGCAAGCGCTGCGGCGAGCGCGATCGTGGAGGCCGTGAATGACAGACCAAGCGCCTGAATCAGCGAGTCCTTCGCGAGGCCCAGCGAGTTGAGATAGGGCACCAGCGGCACGACGAACAGACCCGTTGCACCAGCAATTGCACCAGTGATCAGACCCACCACGGGTGACAACCACCACTCGACACGAGCCGGCACCGAAAACGCACGGCCGAAGAGCCCGAACAATCCGTAGACCACCAGCACGGCGCCGAGTGCCATCGTGGCGGTCGACGACGAGGGACCGGTCAACACGCCAATGCCCATGAAGGTGCCCGCACAAACGGCGAGCAGCATGCCGGCAAAGCGTTTTGCCAGCATGGCAAACTCGGGGCCGGCGAGTAGTTGCCACACATTCGTAATCAGCGACGGGATCAGCAGAATCGTCGCCGCGGCAACCGGAGGCATGACGATGCTGAGTAGTCCGATGGCGACCGTTGGCAGCCCCATGCCGACCACGCCTTTGACGAAACCTGCTGCGGCAAACGCAAGCGTGACCCAGATCGCGATGGTTATGGTTTCGTTCACAGAAACTTTACTGACGGTGGTTAGCTATTGCTTTACGGCGGGTTGCGCCAGTGTATTGGCGACGCCGCGCAGAAATGTGCGCTCCTCACGCAGAATGAACTTCCTGTCCTGTGCCATTGCGAAATTGCGCATGCCTTCTTCATCGGTTTTGAGTCGTGCGCGGTACGCCTCGTACGCCGCCAGTGAGTCGAATGAGATCAAGCCCCAGGCGATGTCGTTCGTGCCTTCGTCGGGGAGAAAGTAGCCGATCAAATCGCCGCCGCAGCGCGGGATGATCCGGCCCCAATTTTCGGCGTACGCGCGAAAGGCTTCCTTCTGGAACGGATCGATCTGATAACGGATGAAGCAGGTAATAGTCATGGGTTCCCCGGAATTGAGTTAGTTGTGATGACCGCGTGAATCGTCTGGCGCCTGATTCCGTTCGAACATGCCGTAGTCGCGAATCACGCTCGCCACGCGCAGCCGATAGTCGGCGAAGATGCGTTCGCGTCCCGCGCGTTGCGTTGCGCGATGCTGCGTCTGGTTGCGCCAGTTTTTCACGGCGTCTTCATCTCGCCAGAACGATAGCGACAGAAATTTTCCCGGTTGCGCCACGCTCTCGAAGCGCTCCACACTGACAAAGCCGTCCATTTGTTCCAGCGTGGATTTCAGATGCGCGGCGTGGCTGAAATAGTCGTCGGTGTGGCCGGGTTTCGGTGTGACTTCAAAGATGACGGCGATCATGGCAATTGGCCTCCGCGGTTTATCGGGCGCTGTGCATGTGAGACATGGCGCTTATTCGTAGTCTACGGACGTGTCGGCGGAAATGCTTCGGCCGACATCGAAGCATTAGTAGAGGCGTATCCTCATCATGTCGGCCCGAAGCAAGTGCTCTACGTCTTTTGAAAGCGTTGATCATGCGATACTGTTTTGATGCGTTTCTCCTCCGCCATTGTTGGAGGACAGCACGAGAGGCCCACAACGTTGATCGCACTCTTCATTGACGCAGACAACCTGTCCAAATCCGAGTGGTTTGACGAAGCGTGTCGCAAACTCACCCTTAAACTGGGTCGCATATCCGTTCGGCGTGCTTATGGGAGCGCTGAAACGCTCAAGGGATTGTCAAAGGAATTGCACGATCACGCCATACGCCCATTCGTCAATCTCGCCGTGACGAAAAACACGACGGATCTTGCTTTGGCTGTTGACTGTATGGAATTGGCTTGTCAGACGCCGACGCTAACGACACTGGCGATCGGATCAGGGGATGCCGACTTTTTCCCGCTGGTCGTCAGATTGCGTGAGCGCGGCATTCGAATGGTCTGTGTGTCACGCAAGGATAATCTCGCCGATGACGCAGCACTTTTTTACGATGAGGTTGTGCTGGTCGGAGCAGACGCAGTAAAGCAAGCTCGCAGCCAACCGGTCGCAACCTCCGCTGCCGCCACTGCCTCCGCGAAGGCGCCTCAGATTAAGGGATCTGTCACACCACCGAAGGCCGTAAAGGCTCCCGCACCCGGCAGTCCTCCGGCGGTGAAAGGTACAAAATCTGCGGCTCTGCCAAAGAAAGACGGTGTCTCCGCAGGAGAAGTCACCGTCGAACAAATCCTTAAAGCGGCGCCGCAGCTTAAGGCTGGGCAGCTCTGCACGCTGACACAGATAGCAGTTTTGCTACGCGCCGCCAAGTTACTTGGGCCGAACGCATCCTCAGTCAAGTTCTTCAAGAGCCATCAGAGTGACTTTACGCTTGCACCGCAGGAACGTCCTGACAAAGTTCGGTACGTGGGCGCCGAGAAGAGAGTTTTGTAAGCAGCGACGCACGGATGTTTCGGCGTGCGTCGCAGTGTCGCGATCCTTCGTGAGTGAACGTGGTCCAGGCGATCAACGCCCGATTCGCTAATGAGGTATCGGCTTGCCGTCGAAAAGCGCATCTGGATAGGGCTCAGACCGATAAAATGCATAAAGTCGACTTTATACGTTTTGACGCTTTAAGCCCTTATTGAAAGGACGTTTCAGAAAAAAGCTGATGTGACTCAACAGGCCGACGATGAGCCGCGCTCTCGCCGCCACGAGTCGTCGATAATTTCGTCATGACTCCTGCACATCCCTCGCCGAACGCGCCGTTGCATCCACTCATCGTGCGCTTCGCGGCGTTTGGCGATGTGGTCATGCTGACCGCGCTGATTGATGCGCTCGCCCGGCGTTACGGCGCATCGATTGACCTGCTCAGCTCGGGACCGTGGACGCCGGAACTGCTGGCGAACGATCCGTCCGTGCGGGAAATCCAGCTCGTGACCAGCCGCAAGACGCCGTACTGGCTGTGCCCGAGTCAATGGCACGCAGTGCGCTGGATGGCCACGCGGCGTCATGTGCCGGTGTATCTGTGCGACCCCGAACCGCAGGCGCTGGCGCTGCTCCTGCGTGCCGGTATTCCGCGCGAAAACATTCTGCGTGCCTGGGACACTTGGCCGGGCAACGGTGCGCACTGGGTGGACTGGTGGAGCGACGTGGCGCGCCAGACGCCGCAGGCGTTCGCAGCGTCTGCGCCTGCTGCTCCGCAAGGCGCCGCGTCGCCGCAACTCTTCGTCACCAATACCGAACGCGCAGCCTGCGACACGTGGCTTCGCGAGCTGGGCATCGCGGCATCGCCACTCGTGCTGCTGCAACCGGGCAACAAGCGCACGCTCAAACACGGCAAATCGCAGCAGACGGACAACAAATACTGGTCGCCGGAAAATTGGGCGAAACTCGTTGCGGCGATCACACACGATCTGCCGGACGCTCGCGTGCTGCTGTGTGGTGCGGATGCTGAACGCCTGCCGCTTGACGAAATCGCCGCTCACTGCAACAGCAAAGCAGTCATCAATCTCGCGGGCGCGCTGCCGATCAAGCGCCTGCTGCCGCTCATGCAGCGCGCACACAGCATGATCTCGATTGACACCGGT
>CAYMSY010000168.1:0-5676 GCA_964393195.1 uncultured Alcaligenaceae bacterium
GCCCATATGATGACGATCATGGAACGCAACACCGGGCTGGAATGGCTCATCGTCATCACCGCCGCCATCGCCATCATCGGCGGTGCGGTCGCGGGCTACTTCTACCCCACCTGGTCCCAAACCTACCTGCAAACCTGCCCACCCGGTCAGACACGCCTCGTCGATGCGCCCCCTGTGGACGGCTACGACGACCTAGGTGGCCTGGAAGGGAACGGAAAGTTCGGCGACGGCGGAGGAACCACCCCGAAGCAACGCATCCCCGGATGCGACGCCGCACTGCTCTCCCCCACATCTGCCGGCAGCGCGCTCCTTGGAGGAGTAGTCGGCGGGGCGCTGTGGTTCGCATCCCTCGTCATAGTTGGCTTCTCACGTGACGAGTTGAAAGGTCGCCGATCGTTCGGGGAGACCTCGGCAGACAAGGCGGCGCTGGCCGAAGCCGCCTGGGACTGGCCGCCACCTCCCAGTGAGCACGTCACCGTCTACGGTTCGTCGCTGTACTGCTGGCGAGACATCGCTTGTGAATGCGGGACCCTTGTGATCACAGCGAGCATCCACCCGACGAGCCCGGCAGCACAACACGTGACATGTGGCGGATGCCAAGGCGACCATGTCGTGCGCGTGGACACCATCAAGTTCGCCCAAACCCGCGGAAGATCAGAAGGCGTGCAGAACGGCGTGACCGGCGGGGACATCTGGGTCCTGTTGCAACGGTGGAGCGCACGACAGGTGACGCTAACCGACGCCGCCTACAACCGGGGCCTGGGAATTGCGTCGAAAGCGCGGTGCACTCCGACCGTGTGCGCCCTGAGCGCTGGATACACGGTCATGGTCGCAACCTTTGCCGGACTGATTCTGGCGACCAGTTCGATCAATGTTTTCGTACTGCTGGGCCTTCCACTAGTCGGATTCATCGTCGGCTGTGCGATTGGAGCAGGCGTAGGTGTGGTCGTGGCCCGGCTGTTGTGGGCGAAAGCGTGCCGTCTCGGCTTTCCACCGGAGCGTGTACCAAACAAACCGAAATTTGCGTTGCGCGCCTACTACACCACCAACCGAATCGAGACCGCCCTCGACCTTCTCGCCCGACTGGCGGCTCGCAAAGCGAAACGTGCCAAATGGGAGGCCACCCACGGCCGTGCAGGCGACCCGACCCGACCTGCCCAGGAAGCCGAATGTGACCGGCCCGGTAGTGCCGGGTGATACGAGGGCCGTGACAATCACGCGCTACTGGTCCGCGGCGCAGTAGACCCCTACTCCGTCCCGCGACCGGTAGCAGCCGTCCACGAGGCCCGGTCAGTCATCGAATAGGGTGCGGCCTAAGCTCAGCAGCTGCTGTCGAAGCGCCTGTAGTTGGCGAATAGCGTCATCGTGGTTCGACGAGCCACTGTGCACATCGGCACGAAGGCGCCGCAGGTGCAGGTGAATGGCGCGAAGCTGTCGCCGACACTCGTCAAGGTCCGGGCCGTCGCCGCCACGAGGACGCACCGCAGACTTCTGGCGAACGTGCCAAGCACGCGCTCCGTGCTCGCCGCCGCCAACCCGCGCGAACACGACCCGCTGCCCAACTGACAACTCGGCGACTTTCGGATGATCCACACCGCAGCGTTCAAACGCCAGCAGAACCTCCTCACCATCAGCCACCAGCCCGAATGAGTTGGTGAGGTGACGAATGCGGCCCACTTCTAGTGCAGGTTCAAGACCGTGCAAGCCCAGCTCGTCGTGGTTCACGGCAACCTCCCCTTCGTAGGACGGCCAGAACCGAACAGCAATGCGGTTCGACGTTGGTGAACTTGCTGGTTGCGGCCCTCGGAATCTCGCGGTGGCGGTTGGAGAACCGACTACGCCACGGCGACACCCGATGCTGCCGGGCCACAACAGCTGACAACGCAATCCGGCACGATCAAACCTCCGTCGCACATCTAGCTCGCCCACGCATACCCATGGTGTCGACTTGCGACCTCACGCATCCGTTGCAGATCGCCGAACCAAAGATGTTCGACTTCTGCGATGAGAGTCAGGGCCGCATGATCGATCCAGCCAATATGGTCACCGACATCTAGGGCACTGACGCGCATGAGATGCGACGACCAAACGAATGACGGCGCTGCCAGCCCGAGCCTTGATGGATCAAGAATCTGCCGACGCGGCACGCCACTGGTCTTGTGGATTGGTTGGGTCGTCAAACTGCAAACCCAGAAGTGACCACCCTCGCGGCGGGTCAAGATCACTGGACGGACCTTTCCAGTGTGAGTTGCGTCCTCCAGCCCATTACAGACTGACGCCCACACGACCTCCCCAGGAACACCCTCGGCGATCATGACCGGCCTCCACCGTTCATGGCGGCCTGTTCCATCTCCCACGCGCGAAAGCACACGAGTTCGACGGCCATCGACGCAACCACGCTGGTGACAATGGCTGCGTCGTCAGTCAGGCCAAGGATCGGAATGACGTCAGGGATGGCATCGATGGGGCTGATGACATACCCGAGGGCGCCGAGAAGCGCCGCTATCTGAGGGGTGCTGAGCGGGTACTCGCCGCGCTTCCATGCCCGCACGAGGCGGCCCAGGGTCCCAACCTCGCACCAAAAGCCGCGCAGCCTGCGACCCCCCGTCTTCGGCTTACTTTCCAAGCCCACGACGACTGCATCCGCGTTGTGAAATGGGTTGCCGTTCATGACATTCTCCTCGGATTTCGCGCGCACCAGGCGGTGGCGGTACAACCACTGTGCACCGGGATTCGGGAGAAAGATAAGTTTCAAATTGAGGCGAAATCGTACTGAAATGAATGGAATAAATGGGTGCTGCCGCGGCCAGCACGCAATGGAAAGTGGCAGACTTCCAGCATGGGTAGAGGTCGAAGAAGACAAGGTGAAGACCGCGCGCCGGGTGCGCTCGGTCGAGCAGCAGTGCGCTGGTGCGTCCAGTGGCGCCAGAACCCGTTCGAGCCCAGACCGTCCCGGCAACGCCCTGGCCGTCAGCCCGATCCGTGGATGGAAACTCTGATCGAGTTGGGTGATGACGCGATTGCGCACGAGCCCGAGGTCAACCTTTCGCCGAGCACAGTCCGGCGGCGCAGCGTCAACGAAGGCTGGGACGAATGGTGGCTCCTAGACCGAATGTGGGAGCAGACTCAGTTCGACCCCGAGCTCCACAACGGCCTAGTCGAGACGCTCACCCACCGAATCACCACCGGGGACCCTCGCCTCACCAACCCTCACGCGTGGTTCCCAAATGAAATCCGCGGCCCCATCGACAGCAACATCCAGATCCGGAACGTGGACCCGGGTCAACTCTTCGCAGTGACCGAAACACCCACACACGTTGTGGACCTATTCGAGAACTCGGGACTGAAGCCCAGCACATGGGTGACATCGGCGGCGGTGCTGAAAGCAGTCGAAAGCAGCCCCTTGCCAGAAGTCGCCCTGCACGGTGAAGACCTCGCAAGGATGGTCGCCGCCGTCCGGATTCCCGACCCGATCGAACGCCACCTGCGCTACTGGGCCAGCCGGTCTCAACGTGCGGGAACGGAGCGCAACGCCACGGCTGACCTCGTCAACGACCTTCGCCTGCGAACGATGTTCTGGCTCTGTCAGTTCGATGACGCCCGTGTCGGCCAGACTCGGATGGCGAAGTCTCTGAAGCCACTGCTCGCAGACATCCGCCGAGCCGCGGAGCATCACCCAGATCACGCGTCGACTCTCGACATCACCACCAGGGAGCTCCTACGGCGCAAGTCGTACCTCACCGGATTCGACGGGGCCAGCCTTCAGTGCGCGTTTCCAGAGTCTGAGTCGGACGGTGCCGCCGCCGATCGGCCCACGCGTGCGGCGCTGGCCCTCGTCGGCCACCTGGATAGGCAGCTGCTGGCGTCGCCCTCCGCGGACGCGAACACGAAATTCAAATACACGGCATACGAAGCTGTCGCGAGGTGGCTCGAGATCCTGAAAGCTGACGAAACACTCACCTACGACGATGTTGCACTTTGCGTTAGCCACGGTCTCCACCACCTGTCGCTGCGCGCCCTGGCTTCCCCGGATTTCTCCCCAGTAGTAGACGTCCTCTTGGACAGTCCTTACATGGCGGACCCCTCGGTAGCGAGACTTCTCGACCCGTCCGCGGTGGACCAGCCCGTCAGCGACGCCGAGTCCGTGTACTTGTTCCACCAGTTCTTTCGGCGGACGTACGACCACAACACGGACGACTTCATCTCGAGCCGCGTCTTCCCCCGCACAACCGCCGTCATCGTGGCGGCGTACGCGACGGGACAGATCCGCGAGGAGCTGCACGGCATTCACCTCCCACGACCTGACTGGGCACGAGTTGCGGCAAGCCCGGACGAACAACGGCCCGGTGGCCTATCGGCAGGCGAATGGGACACGCGGCTGAGCCTGGTCATCTTTGGGCCGGTGCGCAGCCAGGACCGACCCGAAGTGGTCGCCGCTGTGCTCGCAACCATGATTGAGGCACCCGCGCTGCTGCCCGTGTTGTTCACCCAGGATGACTTTGGCTGGCGCATCCGAAATCGGTTTGATGACCGCTTCACTGAGTTTCGCGTCCACGACTGCCGGGTGGCATGGAGTCTGCTGCACTCGGCCAGGTACCGAGCGTCTGCCCCGCGAATGCAACGGCTGCTCACCGCAGCCACCATCAAGAAGCGCATCAAAGAGGTACTCCTTGCCGACCGGCAAGAACGCGAAGCTAACTCCGTGCCATGGCCGTTGGTTAATCGCGCCGCGTCTGCGTTCGGCAGGGTGAGGGCCGAGCAGGCCAGCGGAAAGTCACTCACGGAGGAGCAAGCAGACCATCTGCAGGCAGCGATGGCGCCAGTCGTTCAAACACCGTTCCGAACGATCGGATAGCACGTTTCAGATGCTGCCGGAGAATGGGTATTTCCCCAGTTCGAGCACGGACCTGGGGCTTTCTGAAGGTGATGCACGGAAGTGCCCCCATTGACCGGACGCCATCCAACCTCGTTCTTGGCAGCATGAATGAATGCATTCCCGGGCGTCGCTGGACAAGGCTTCCATGTCGGACCCCCTTGTCACTGTTGATTTGGCGCAACCAGTGACGAGTGGTTTGCGGGATTGACGATGGTGATAGCGATGACGAGTGTTGTTGACAGCGGCCCAGCTGAGCTAGAACGTGAAGAGTCCACATTGAGAGTGCGTATTCACCGCGGGGCGGCGCAGATCGGTGGGAGCTGCGTCGAACTCGAACACGACGGACACCGTCTCGTCCTCGATGTCGGACGCCCGCTGGACGCCGCCCGCGGCGAGCACGTTCCGCTGCCAGATGTGCCCGGGCTCGCCGACGGTGACCGGTCACTGCGCGGGGTTGTCATCAGCCACGGACACCAAGACCACTGGGGCCTCATCGACCAAGTCCATCCAGACGTTCCCCGCTACATCGGGCGCCGAGCCGCGAACGTGCTGCGGGCCGCGCAGTTCTGGGGCTCCGGGGTCGACATTCATGAAACCGGACACCTCCACGACCGCCACCCACTGCACCTCGGCCCGTTCACCATCACCCCGTACCTGGTGGATCACTCCGGATTCGACGCTTACTGCCTACTCGTCGACGCGGGCGGTCGGCGGGTCATGTACTCCGGTGACCTTCGCGGGCACGGCCGCAAGGCCAGCGTCTTCGAACGCCTTATGTCCGCTCCCCCTGGCGACATTAA
>CAYMSY010000168.1:5686-6849 GCA_964393195.1 uncultured Alcaligenaceae bacterium
AACGTGCTACGGGCCGCCCGGTTTTGCGCCGCCGGGATCGACATTCACGAAACCGGTCACCTCCACGCCCTCCAACCACTGCACCTTGGCCCGTTCACCGTCACGCCGTATCTGGTGGATCATTCAGGGTTCGACGCCTACTGCCTACTCGTCGACGCGGGCGGTCGGCGGATCATGTACTCCGGTGACCTTCGCGGGCACGGACGCAAATCCAGCCTCTTCGAACGCCTCGTAGCCGCTCCTCCGGACAACGTTGACGCGTTGCTGTTGGAAGGCACCCACGTCCGACAGGCTCACGTCGGGCATGGATTGAATTCTGAGGCGGAGGTCGAAGCGGAACTCGCCGCACTCTGTGAAGACACTGCTGGTGCGGTGGTCACGTTGAGTTCGGCGCAGAACATTGACCGGCTCGTCACCTGCTACCGGGCGGCATTGAGGTCTGGGCGCGACCTCGTCATGGACCTCTACACCGCAGAGATCATGGCCGCCACCGGGTTACCGACAATTCCCCAGCCGGGTGTGGACTGGCCCAGAGTCAAGGTGTTCATGCCCGTTCGCCAACGCGTTCGGGTGCGCGATTCCGGTGAGTTCAGCAGAACCCAGCGGGTGCGCGAGCAGCGGATCTATCCCGAGCAGATCGCCTCGAACCCTGGCCGTTACCTCCTGGTCGGGGCCTATCAGCGGGAAGTGTCGCGGATGATCCGCAGCGAGGTCTTGACCGGTGGATGCGTCGTGTGGTCGCTGTGGGACGGGTATCTGCAGGGTGCGGCCGGTGACCGGTTGAAGGAGACGTTGACGGCTGCGGGCGTGCCACTGGTCCACCTGCACACATCGGGCCATGCATCACCGACAGACTTGCGACGGCTGGTGGCAGCGGTGCGGCCCGGGGTTGTGGTGCCGATTCACACCGAAGCGCCGGAGGCGTATTGCTCCACTTTCGACGCCCCCGTTGCATTGCATCCCGATGGGCAATGGTGGGCGGCCTAAGGCTCAACCAATCGCAGGATGCGCCCGGGCGAACCGTCAGGACGACGAAGAAACGTGCGGTGGGCCTGGCACCTCATGGACGCCCAGCCGTTGAACGTTCGGGTCAGCGCGCAGCCACCCCGAAATTCTTGTGACCTGCCACTGAATTTGCGGGGCGAGAGTCTTGAGCTGCGCTG
>CAYMSY010000169.1:0-6843 GCA_964393195.1 uncultured Alcaligenaceae bacterium
TCCGAAACCTTCTGGCCCACCGTGCGGGCGACGATATCCGTCGTGCCGCCCGGCAGGTAGGGCACGATGAAGGGGAGCGGCTTCGATGGGAAGGCAGCGGGCTGCGCCGCGACTGAGCCCACCAGAACCGCTGAAAGTGCGAACGCGACGGCGTTGGCAATGCTTGAAATTTTGTTGCGTCGTGATGACATGGCCATGAAACTCTCCTGCCTACTGCTTGTTGTCAATGTACAGGTGAGTGTATTGCGCACCGTTACCTGATGACTGATGGTGACCCGAAAACTGGCTTCGTCGTGCCACAGCTCGCGCGTGCATTCGAGCCGTGTCGTGGTCTGCAAGCAACACCGCTAAATTGAAAAATCGGCCCAGACCAGATGATGGTCCGAGGCTTCTTCTGACTTTTTGGTCACCGTGTCGAATGGCACCCAGGTGTTGGGATGGTAAGAGCCGCGTCGCTCAATGCCTGTTTGCGTGAGTTTGGTGCGCAGCTTGGGGGACATGATCAGGTAGTCAATTTTGTTGGCGGCGGTGCCGGTGTCGAAGGTACCGGGGCGATCAGTCGGATAGGATGGGTGATCGCGCACATCGACGAAGCCATCCTCAAAAAGCGCAGAAAAGATTGGTACATCCGGCGTGTCGTTCAGATCACCCGCAATAAGCACATATTGCCGTTCGGCCAGCGCGGCTTGGGCGATGGCGTGCGCGCGGTCCGCCTGCGCCTTGCGGCGCGCCTGCATGGAGGCAGTATTCCCGCCGCGCTTTGATTTGAAGTGGTTGGGCAGGATGAGGATCGTTTTGCCGCCCGGCAGATCAATCAAAAACTCCGGACAGTCGCGCGAGAACGTGCGCTGGCCGTTTGCGTTCAGGTCGTCGACATGGCTTTTGATGGAGCGGATCGGATAGCGACTCATGATGCCCACATCAATGCCGCGATCATCATTGCCGTCAATGACCATCACGTGCGGATACGCTTTGCCGAACTCGGCGCCGAGCACCTGTTCGTTGAAACGCAACAGCGTTGGACGGTTCTCCACTTCGATGCAAACCTGAATGTCAGCATCAGTTTCAGCGATAACACGCCCCGTGTTGCGGGTCGCTTGCCACAACACATCGGTCTGCTTGAGCGAGAACCAGCCGGTCCAGTCCCCGCGCCCGTTCGCGACAACAGTGACTACGCCGGCTTGCGAGCGTGAAAAGAGCTGGCCGCGCACTTTGTTCAACAGTACCAAGGCGTCCGCTGGCGTGTTCAGCGCGCTGAATCCATATTTCTGATCGAGCTGGATGAGTCGCGTCTTGTCAGCAGCGCTGTAGGTCAGTTTGCCGACGATCAGATTCAGCTCGCCGTGGTCGTTGATTGCGTCCTGCCCCGCTTGTCCCATGCCGTCTTTCATGGCGAGCGGCCGGGTAAACAGGTTTTCCATGTTGAACGTGGCAATGCGAATGTTCATGCGGCCTCCATCTATGCAAATGCGGTGCGTGCCAGCAGGTATTTGTGGTTCCGTGTACGAGGTCTATCCGTGCTAACGTGCCCGCAGACCAAAAGACGGATTGCGATAGAACCCTGTGCCAGATTGTCCACGCGCCTGCATGGCGACGTTCAGGCTCGCTGTGTGCGGTCTTCCGTCAGAGCGGGGCCGTATGTGGGGCGGAGCCGGCCGTCGGGCTCGTCGCAACGACTCGGTTGCGACCACCATGTTTTGCTGCGAGCAGCGCTGCATCAGCAGCATGCACGAGCTGATTCAGGTCGCCGTTCTGTTGATTGTCCGTGCTGGCAACGCCCATGCTGACCGCAATACGCAGGGTTTGTTCCTGATGATCGACTTTCAGCTCACGCAGCGCTGCCATCATGCGCTGTGCCTCTGCTTGCGCGTGGTCGAGCGGTGTGTTCGGCATTACCACCATGAATTCATCGCCACCAAGCCTGCCGATGCGGCACTCCGGCGCAATCATGGCGGCGATTTTGCTCGCGGCGAGCTTGAGAACGGCATCACCCGCGCTGTGACCGTAGGTGTCGTTGACCGCCTTGAATTCGTCAATATCGAGCATGATCACGGAGACGGTTTCGCGTGCGGCACGGGCACGATCCAGTGTCCGCTGAAGTCGGCGCAGAATCGCCGCGCGCGACATCACCTGTGTGAGCGAATCCGTATAGGCCGCGCGCTTGAGCGAGATCGAGCGGAAGTACAGCAGGCCGGCTGCGCACAGGGAGAGCGCGAACAGCGCAAATCCACCGCCTATCCACCAGCGCTGCAGCGCGATCTGCGCTTCGTTGCGCTGATTGTCCAGACGGCGAATTTCATTGTCGCGCTCCAGCAGTTGAACGCGAAGTTCGCGTTCGCCTACCTCAAACAAAGCACGTGTCGCCCTGGTATGGCGCAGGCCGCGCTCCGTCTGGCGCTTATCCCTGAGCTGGTCTTCATGCTGCATCGCCCGACGCGCAGCCACGATGTCCTTGTCGGCAAGCGCGATGCGGGTGCGCAGTCTGGCGATTGAGTAGGACCAGTTCGGCGATGCGTCCTCCGGACGAAGCGCCAGCGCTTCCGCGAGCAATGCATGCGCCCGCCGTGCGTCGCCCATCAGTGCGGCCGCAAACGCAAGTTCACGGCGCGAATCCGCCTTGGCGAAGGCGTCATCAAGCATGTCGTAGGCGTGCATCGCCTTCTCGGCGTATTCGAGCGCCCGTTCCGGCGCCCCGCTTGCATTGGACACGTAGGCCAGTTGTTGCAGGGCGCTGGCTACGCCAACCTGATTGCCGAGTGATTGATTGATCGCCAGCACGCGCCGTGACGATGCTTCAGCATCCGCGTATCTAGCCTGCGTGATGTAGATCTCCGCCAGAGAGAATTGCGCTTCGGCCTCCCATGTTGGCAGGTCCAGCCGCTTTGCGCGTTCCAGCATGGACGCGAGGATTTCCTGGGCACGTCCGTGATCACCCAGCGCGACGTAGACCTGCGTCATCAGGTTGTCGTGGTCAAGCGCCGAGAGGGCTGGATGTCGCACGGCCGGCAGCAGTTTTTCGGCGCGCTTGAGCGTCGAGACCAGCACATCCACGCTCATCACCGACGTGATGAGCTGGGCGTGATCAATCAGGTGACGGAACAATCGTGTCGGGTCAGGGTGTTTCCCGTCGATCAGCACCGCTTCCTGGGCAGCCAACGCGTTCGCGCTGGCTGCCAGACCGGCGGCGTCGTGACCGGTGAAGAAACGGGCACGTGCAATTTGTTCATCAATTGAGGCAGAGCGCATGGTGTCCGCAACTAGCGTGCTCAGCCTTGAGGTGGCGTCAATGAGCGGGTCCAGTTTGTCGGCAAGGCCGAGATCAATGTAGGCGCGGAGCTGCATTTCGATGACGTCGAGGATGATGCGCGGGTCATCTCGTGCATCAAGCCGTGACACCAGGCGCTCTACAAATTCTTTCTGCGCATGTGGTGCGAAATACTCCGGCAATTCCCCCTGCAAAACATCCTGCGGGCTAACGCGCTGGGCGTGACATGGCAGTACCGCCGCAAGGCTCACACCAAGCAGTGTCGTTACCCACCAAAGCCGCAACACCTTTGTCATGAGCCGATGTTATCCGAGCGACATCGGGTCGGTTGCGCAGTCTTGCACCACACCAAGCAATGGTGCGCGACCGATGACATTGACATGAAAGTTTGCATGAAAAATGACATCGCGGAGATGTCGGTAGCCGGTCTGGTCGCTACGGTGCCGGAGCATTTTCCCGTCGCATGGGCGCACGGCTTTGTTCATTGTTTTGAAGCACGAGTTTGGCGAGCAGCCGGCAAAACTGGGTCCGCTCTGTCGGCGATAGTGGCGCCAGTATCTTTTCCTGTGTTGTTGCAACCAGCGACGTCACTTTGCGCAGCAAGGTGCGTCCGTCGACGGTCAGGACGATACGTTTGCGGCGACGATCATCCTCATCTGCTTCGCGCGCGACGAGACCGCGCTCTTCAAGCCGGTGCGCTACCTGTCCGAGCGTTGCGACGTCCACTGCGATATGAGCGGCGAGTGTGACCTGGTCCATTGATCCGGACGTCGCCAGCTCGGCAAGCAACGCGTACTGTATCGGCGTGATTTCAAAGCCGGCAGTCTGTTCGCCGAACAGGGCGACCGCTATTTGCTGCGCGCGACGGATCATGTGGCCCGGTGCCGTATGAAAGTCGAACGGGCCTACGGGAGACTTGTTGTTGACACGTCGATTCATGACTTGCAAGCGGGATAATCAATAAGTACACTTATTATAAATCGGAGTACAAACTCCGATATCTTGACGCGGCGATACCGAGCCGGCGCAGGCGAGCATCATGCCATGACCAAACTGAAAGCGGAAACCATGTCAGCATCATCAGAAATTGCCATCGCGGGTGGCGGCATCGGCGGACTCGCAGCAGCCTATGTGCTGGGACAGGATGGTCATCGCGTCACGGTGCTGGAACAGGCGGAGAGTTTCGGAGAAATCGGCGCCGGCATCCAGCTTGGCCCGAACATCTTCAAGATGTTTGATTATCTTGGCATCACCCGGGAAGTTGATCAGGTTGCGTTCTATCCAACCCACCTCGGCATGCGCGATGTGCGCACCGGCGAGCAGGTCGTGCGCGTGCCACTGCGCGCTGCAGCGCAAGCCGCCTATGGCTATCCCTACGGCGTGATCTATCGCGCGGACCTGCATGACGTCTTCCTCGATGCGTGTCGCGCCAACCACAACATCAGCTTGCGAACATCGTCGAAGGTCGAGTCGTTCTCGCAAACGGCAAATCGGGTCAGCGCAAAACTCGCCGACGGATCGACGCTTGACGCGGACGCGATGATCGGCGCCGATGGCATGTGGAGCCGGGTGCGAGAGGCAATCGTTGGCGACGGCAAACCGCGTGTTTCGGGCCACATCGCCTATCGTGCCGTGCTCAAGCGTGAAGAAGTTCCAGCGCATTTATGGAGCGATGAGGTCGTGCTCTGGGGCGGCGAAAAGACGCACCTCGTGCACTATCCGCTGCGCCGCGGCGAGCTGTTCAATATCGTCGTCGTGTTTCACAGCAACAAGTACGAGGAGGGCTGGGGCAGCTATGGCGACGTGAGCGAGCTTACTGAACGCTTTGCCGATGCAGCACCACAGGTCAAGGAGCTGCTTGCCAAGATCAACATCTGGAAGATGTGGGTGCTTTGCGATCGCGAGCCCGTGAAAAACTGGTCGCAGGGGCGTGTGACCCTGCTCGGCGATGCGGCACATCCGATGCTGCAATACCTCGCGCAGGGCGCGGGTCAAGCGATTGAGGACGCTTGTGTGTTGCGGGAAGCGCTGCGGGCCAGCAAGGGAGACTTTGCCGCTGCGTTTCAGAAATACCAGCAGGCGCGCTATCTGCGCACGGGCCGCGTGCAATTGACCGCCCGGTTTTACGGCGACATCTATCACGCCAGTGGCGTCACGCGTGAACTGCGCAACCAGATGTTCCAGAGCGGGCAGGAGAGCGCGGGCTTCGCGGGGCTCAAGTGGATGTATGACGGCATTGATCCAGCGACGATGTTCCGTTGAGACACAACACGTCAGTCGACAGTATTGAGGAAGATAATCCAGCCATGAATGCCCGCCTGCCCACGTTGTCTGCCGCCGATATCCGGGCGGAGCGGGATCGTCTCTACGCGGAGATGTCGCCGCAGAACCTGACGCCATTGTGGGAAGTGCTGCACGCGCTGGTGCCGCCGCAGCCGAATACGCCGTGCGTACCGGCGCTGTGGCGCTACGACGATGTGCGGCCGTTTCTCATGCGTGCGGGCGAGGTGATCACAGCGGAAGAGGCCGTGCGTCGTGTGCTGATTCTGGAGAACCCGGCATTGCGCGGCCAGAGCTGCATCACGCAATCGCTGTATGCAGGTTTGCAACTGATTTTGCCGGGTGAAGTGGCGCCCAGTCATCGTCACACCCAGAGCGCGTTGCGCTTTGTGGTCGAAGGCAGCGGCGCGTTTACCGCCGTCAACGGCGAGCGCACGACGATGCAGCCCGGCGACTTCATCATCACGCCGCAATGGACCTGGCATGACCACGGCAGTGAGGCCGACGGGCCGGTGGTCTGGCTCGACGGCCTCGATATCCCGATGATCCGCTTTTTCGACGCCGGCTTTGCCGAGAACGGCAGTGCCGCGCAGCAGCAGATCACGCGGCCCGAGGGCAACAACATGGCGCGTTACGGCGCCAATATGCTGCCCATTCGCTATGACGCGCCGCACGGCACGACATCGCCGATTTTCAGTTACCCGTACGGCCGCTCACGCGAGGCGCTGGCGCGCATGCTGCGCGATGGCCCGGTCGATGCGTACGATGGACTCAAGTTGCGCTACGTGAATCCGGCTACCGGCGGCTCGCCGATGCCAACGATGGCCACCTTTCTGCAATTGCTGCCGAAGGGGTTTTCCGGCAAAGCACACCGGCAAACTGATGGCGCGGTTTACAGCGTTGTCGAGGGCCGCGGCACGGCGACCATCCAGCGCGGGGAAACGAAATGGCAGTTTGATTTCGGCCCGCGCGATCACTTTGTAGTGCCTTCGTGGCATGCGCTTTCACTGTCGTCGACCGACGAATGTGTACTGTTCAGCTATTCGGATCGCCCGGTGCATCAGGCGCTGGGCATCTGGCGCGAGGAACGCCTCGCCTGAGCTTCCAGTTTTCCAATCACCCCGTTCGTCCTGAGTCTGTCGAAGGACCGCTGCCTTCATGGGCCATGTGGGCTTCGTCAGGCTCAGCCCGAACGGAAACAAAAGTCAAAAAAGTCTCACCATGAATTACGTCATTCCGCCCGCTCCCGTTGTTTCGCTTCCCATCGTTGGCAGCGACCAGCGTTTCCCGATTCGCCG
>CAYMSY010000170.1:0-6160 GCA_964393195.1 uncultured Alcaligenaceae bacterium
CGTCCATTTCGCCATCACCGCAGAACACCCAGACCTTGCGGCCTTCGGTGTTGGCGAGGCCGCGAGCGTGCAGATATTTGAGAAAGCGCGCCTGATAGATGCCCATCAGCGGGCCCAGGCCCATCGACACGGTGGGGAGTTGCCAGAAATCAGGCATCAACCACGGGTGCGGATAGCTTGAGAGCCCCTTGCCGCCGACTTCCTGACGGAAATTGTCCATCTGGTCCTGCGTCAGGCGATCGAGCATGAAAGCGCGTGCGTAGACGCCCGGTGCGCTGTGACCCTGCACGTAAATCAGGTCGCCGCCGTGATTGGCGGACGGTGCGTGCCAGAAGTGATTGAAGCCAACGTCGTAGAGCGTCGCGGCGCTGGCGAACGACGAAATGTGGCCACCGAGTTCGAGGTCCTTCTTGCCGCCGCGCAGTACCATCATCGCCGCGTTCCAGCGCACGTAGCTGCGCAGCCGGTGCTCGAGCTCGTGATCGCCGGGGCTCTTTTCTTCGAGCTGCGGCGGGATGGTGTTCAGGTACGCCGTATTGGGCGTGAACGGCGCGCGGGTGCCGGTGCGGCGGGCCTTGTCGAACAGCGCTTCGAGCAGGAAGTGAGCACGCTCATACCCTTCGTTGGCGATGACACTGTCGAGCGAATCGAGCCAGTCGCTGGTTTCTTGTGGATCGAGGTCTTGTGGACTCGATGGGTTGGGATTCTGCATGCTGTTCCTCCTTGATTTCCCGGCGCACTGCCCGCGATCGCGGTCCTCACACACATTGTCGCGTGTGTGCAATGCACAATAAAACGGTGCGCTAATCGCACGTCATCAACAAGATTCTAGTAAAGATTTCACATCATGGAAAGCACTTCCATAATAAATTTTTACGGTTACATCTTTTCCTTGAAACGTCTATTGCAAAGGGCATAGAGCTGCGTTTTTCTGTAAGTCGACTTTAGGTCAAAATTAACTGCTGGCCCTGTTCATAAAGGCTTTCAGAAATAAGTTGCTGCATGGGAATCGGGTTTCCAACACTGCCGGCGGGCTCCCAGTTCCTAAAATCGACAATGTCCAACCATCGTCACTCAAGGCCTTTCATGCACATCCGTCGTCTCCTCGCTGCGAGCGCCATGCTTCTCGCGGCGCCGCTCGTGTTCGCGCAGGCGTACCCGACCAAAACCATCAAGTTCATCGTGCCGTTCCCGGCCGGCAGTGCCACCGACGTCGTGGGCCGTGTGCTCGCGGAAGCGATGGGCAAGGAATTGGGCCAGGCCATCGTGGTCGACAACAAGGCAGGCGTTCAGGGCACCATCGGCGCCAATGAGGTGAAACTCGCCGCCGCTGACGGCTACACACTGCTGGTCACGACCAGCACCACACAGGCCGCCGTCACCAGCCTGCTCAAGAAAGTGCCATACGACCCGGTCAAGGACTTCACCCCGATCGGAAAAATCGCCACCACGCCATTCGTGCTGATCACCAATGACAAAGTCCCGGCGACCGATCTCAAGAGCTTCATTGCCTACGTCAAGGCCAATCCGGGCAAAGTGCGCTTCGGTCAGGGTTCCAGCGGCTCCTGGGTTTCAGGTTCGCTGTTCGCCTCGATGATCCAGGGCGACATGCAAATGATCCCGTATAAAGGCATCCCGCCGGCGATTACCGACATGCTGGGCGGCAGCATCGAAGTCGTGTTCGCCGATCTTGGCAACGCACAGGCACAAATCAAGGGCGGCAAGGTCAAGGCCTTCGGCGTAACGAGCCTCAAACGCGCGCCGCAATTGCCTGATCTGCCGGCGATCACCGAGCAGGTACCGGGCTATGAACTGGTGCCGTGGTTCGCGCTGATGGCGCCTGCCAACCTACCGAAAGACCTCGCCGCCAAGCTCACGGCGACGCTGCAAAAGGTGCTCGTCAGCGCCGAAGTCAAGCAGAAACTTCATGCGGGTGGCTTCGACATCGACTCTACCGATGCCGCTGGCCTCGCCCGCCTGATCGACAGCGAGATCAAGCGCTGGGGACAGATGACCAAGGCCGCGAAGATCGAAGCGGAGTAACCGTGACACCGGAGTTGTCGTCTGGCGCGGCCCGGCAACGCCCGCGCGGCCGATCGTCGTGAACGACGCGCCAATTGAGGTCGTCAGCGCCACGCGGATGTCGGAACAGGAGTTCTGGCAACGCTCGGCGCTGGGCATCTCGCTGCGCCGGCTGGCGGTCAATGACCGCATCAGCTTCCACGTAGCGTTCGCCAACCGGCGCGGACTGCCAGCGATCTACAACGAAAGGATTCGCGCCGACAACGGTAGCCAGCGCCTGATTTTCGTGCATGATGACGTGTGGATTGACGACTATTTCTTCGTTGACCGCATCGTCGCGGCGCTGAAGGACTATGACGTCGTCGGCGTTGCCGGCAACAAGCGGCGCATTGAACGGCAACCGGCCTGGGCCTTTGTCAACGACAGCTTTACCTGGGACGATCGCAGCAATCTGTCGGGAGCGGTCGCACATGGTCCGAACCCATTCGGCGCGGTTACGGCGTTTGGACCGACGCCCGCGGAATGCGAGTTGCTGGACGGCGTCCTGATCGCTGCGAATCGCGATTCCCTGCTACGACAGAACGTTCAGTTCGACGAGCGTTTTGACTTTCACTTCTACGACATGGATTTCTGCCGCTCGGCGCGCGCTGCCGGACTGCGTCTCGGCACCTGGCCGATCTGCATCACGCACCAAAGCGGTGGCGGTTTCGGCTCGCCCGCGTGGCGTACACGCTATGCGGACTACCTCGGCAAATGGGAAGGCTTTGACTTGCATACCGCTGCCACAGGTGACAGTAGCGACGCTTAAACCGTGTAGTTGAGTGCCAGCCGACCACCATCGGGGTAAATCGTCTGCCCGGTCAGGTAGCTCGATTCCTCGCTCGCCAGAAACAACGCTACGTTCGCCACTTCGTCCGGCTCGCCAAGGCGGCCAAGCGGCGTGCGGCTCATCACTTTTGCTTTTGCGGCATCGCTGCCGAGCACGGCTTTCTTGGCCAGTTCGGTCGCAATCGTGCCCGGCCCGATGCCGTTGACACGAATGCCATGCGGCGCCAGACTCATGGCCATCACCTTGGTGAGCTGGTTGACGCCGCCCTTGCTCACTACATAGGGCACCTGATTCGCAATCGCGAGCACCGCGTTGACCGACGACATATTGATGATGCTGCCACGCGTTCCTGACTTGACCATCTCGCGCGCGACCGCCTGTCCGCACAGGAACATGCCCTTGAGGTTCACGCGCAGGACGCGGTCAAAGTCTGCTTCTTCGAGATCGAGAAAATCGGCGGCATGAGTAATGCCCGCATTGCTGACCAGCACGTCAATGCGTCCGAACCGCTTGAGCGTCGTTGCGACCAGATGCTCGACGCCCTGCCTGTTTGAGATTTCCACTTCGACAAACAGCGCATCCTGCGTGGTCTTCGGCGGATGAATATCGGCCACCACCACTTTCGCGCCTTCGCGTGCGAACACCTGGGCGCAGGCGGAACCGATGCCGCCGGTTCCGCCGGTCACGATACAAATCTTGTCCTTGAGCCGCATGCTGTGTCCCTCCTCAGTCTCGTGTCGATTCATCAACCCGCTGCAAATGCCAGCGCAGTACGTGCAGCATATTCGCCTCCGACGCGACGCCATGCCCGGCAATATCGAACGCTGTTCCATGATCGACGCTTGAGCGCAGAAACGGCAGGCCGATGGTCACATTGACGGCGCTGTCGAGCCCAAGCAGTTTGACCGGAATCAGCCCCTGATCGTGATACATCGCAAGCACCACATCGAACTCACCGGCGCGCGCGCGCATGAACACCGTGTCCGGCGGCAGCGGATCCGTCACGTGGATGCCGAGTTCGCGTGCGCGGACAATGGCCGGGACGAGCACACGCTGCTCATCATCGCCGAGCATGCCGCCCTCACCGGCGTGCGGATTGATGCCGGCGATGGCAATGCGCGGCATCCGTCTGCCAAGCCAGCGTCCTGCTTCATGTGTCAACCGGATTTTTTGCAGCACCAGATCGGGCGTTAGCGCGGCCAGCGCCTGCGCCAGCGGCAGATGAATGGTGGCGAGCACAACCTGTAGCCGTTCGCTCGCAAACATCATGGCGAAACGCTGCGTGCCCTCGAGTCCAGCGAGCCGCGCGAGAATCTCTGTGTGTCCGGGTTCGGTAACGCCTGCTGCACGCAGCGCCAGCTTGTTCACCGGCGCCGTCGCCATGCCGCAGGTATGGCCCTGCAGGCTCAGCTGTGCCGCTTCCACGATGGATTCGTAGGCGGCACGTCCCGCGTCTGTGCTGACATGCCCGGTTTCCGGCAAGTGTTGCAACGAGTGCACCGCATGCAGTGCGATGTCATGTTCATGCAGTTCCGGTTGCGGTTCACGCAAATCGACCGTAGCGATGCGAAACATGGGCGTGTAACGCGAAATTGCGTCCTGCAGCACCAGCGGATCACCAACGACGACGATCCGATCACGCAGCACTGCATCGTGCGCCAGTGCCTTGACGACGATTTCAGGACCAATGCCGGCAGGATCACCGAGCGTCAGTGCCAGCGGTTTCGCCATTTCAGTTTGATCCACACACAACACGATAGGCACGCGTTGCCGCGTCGAGCCCCATCAGCAGCGCATCTGCGATGAAGGCGTGACCAATTGACACTTCATCAGGTTTAACCGCCGCCAGCAAAGCTGGCAGGTTATTCAAATTCAGGTCATGCCCGGCGTTGACGCCAAGGTTCAATGATCGGGCTTCCCGGGCCGCAGCGGCAAACGGTTGCAGGGCATCGTTACCGGTACCCTGGGTGAAGGCGAGCGCATAGGGTTCGGTGTACAGCTCGATACGGTCGGCACCCGCCTCTGCAGCCGCGCGCACGCTCGACAGCTCGGCGTCAACAAAGACGCTGACCCGGGCGCCAAGCGACTTGAGCCGAGTGATCAGCGGTTTCACCGCATCCATTTCAGCGCCCGCCGCGAAGCCGCGATTGGAGGTTGGCACATTAAGCGCGTCAGGCACCAGCGTAACCTGCTGCGGTTTGAGTTCGCCAAGGCTCTCTACAATCTGCATCAGATTGTGATGCGGATTGCCTTCAATATTGAACTCGCGATCTGCGTACTGTTTGACCAGTGTCGCAATCGGCGCGATATCACTGGCGCGAATGTGGCGCTCGTCCGGGCGCGGATGCACGGTGATGCCCGCGGCGCCAGCATCGAGGATGATGCGGGCGCAGGCAATGAGGTCGGGCAGGCCATTGTCGCGGCTGTTGCGAAGCAGGGCGATGCGGTTGATGTTGGCGGAGAAGTGGGTCACAGACGTTCCGGTAAAGGTCTAGAGCGCAGCATGCGAACGATTGAGAACAGAAACGACATTGTGCAAGAAATGCGGGCCAAGGGGTTTTGTCTGGTCGCCCCCGCGCAGCTTGACGCCTGTTTTGCCATAGCTCCGGCAAAACTGGCTCCGCTGGCGACAAGCTGGGATCAGCTGCCGCGTGACGCCTATCTCAAGGACGGCGGCAAGTACCGGTCGCGCCGTCACGGTAGCTACGTGCAGACAATCACGCCGCCGTCATTGGTGCAGGTACCGCACCGCGCCCATTGGCAACCGGTGGATTACAACGCGCTGCACGGCGGCATCGAACGCTGGTTTGAGCCGATCACTGCCGAGGTCTGTGCCAGCACAGCGTGGCAGACCCTGCTGACGCAGGTGGGTGATGTCTGCGCAGCAATTTCGCCGCAAGCGCAGTGGTTCATTGAAGCACACCAGTTTCGCATTGACACGGCAGAGGGCATCGGCCGCCCGACGCCCGAAGGTGCGCATCGGGACGGCGTCGATTTCGTCGCTGTCATTCTGGTGAACCGTCGCAGAGTCAAAGGCGGTGAGTCGCGCGTATTCGACGCACACGGCCCAAATGGTGTGCGCTTTACGCTGACTGAACCGTGGTCGCTGTTGTTGCTTGACGATGCACGGGTGATTCATGAAACAACGCCGATCCAGCCGGATGGCGAAAAAGGCGTGCGCGACACACTGGTGTTGACCTACCGGTCCGGCGGGTTTCAGGACCCGAATTAGCGTTCGTGTCTGCGGGAGCCTGCAAGTAAAACGGCCCCGCAGGGCCGTTCTCGCGTTTACGCGACGAAACGTTAAGC
>CAYMSY010000170.1:6170-6813 GCA_964393195.1 uncultured Alcaligenaceae bacterium
GCAATTCACGCCGCAGAATCTTGCCAACGGGTGTTTTCGGCAGATCGGCGCGGAAGACCACATACTTCGGCTTTTTGTAACCTGCGAGATTGGCCTCGCAGTAGTCGCGCACCTGCTGCTCGGTGAGGTTCGGGTCTTTCTTGACCACGAACACCTTGACCGCTTCGCCGGATTTTTCGTCCGGTACGCCGATCACCGCGCACTCCATCACGCCGGGGCAACTGGCAACCACGTCTTCGACTTCGTTCGGATAGACGTTGAAGCCGGAGACCAGCACCATGTCCTTCTTGCGATCGACGATCTTCACGTAGCCGCGTTCATCCATGACACCAATATCGCCCGACTTGAAGAAGCCGTCGGTGGTGAACACTTTGGCTGTTTCGTCCGGGCGCTGCCAGTAGCCGGCCATGACCTGGGGGCCCTTGATGCAGATTTCACCGGGCTCGCCCATCTTGACGGGATTATTGTCGTCATCGCGGATCGCGATTTCGGTCGACGGCAAGGGCATGCCGATGGTGCCCGAATAGGCGGTGGTATCGGTTGGATTGCAAGTCGCGGACGGCGAGGTTTCGGATAGTCCATAACCTTCGACGATCGGACAACCGGTCGCGGCGAGCCATTTGTCGGCCACAGCCTTCTGCAC
>CAYMSY010000171.1:0-6809 GCA_964393195.1 uncultured Alcaligenaceae bacterium
GTGCAGGCTCACATCCCCCTCGGTGTGTCCTGTACAGCGACAGCGATTCGCTGAAATCGCCGTCTCCCCCTAACTGCCGGGCGGACTATATATCGCGTTGAAATCAATAGTCAATTTCAAACGCTGCGCTATTTTCTGAGGGATCAAAAGAGGTTCTCGGCTACGCTTCCGAGGACAACTTATCTGGATGCAGTTTGCATGTCCGAAGTCTTCACCGGTATCGCACCGGTCCACGATGCACCACCTCATGCGGGCGAGGGACGGGAGAGCAATCCCGAGCGCAATCTCATGACACTGTTGCCACAGGCCCGGCCCGGCGAAACCGTAGAACCGTTCAAGTTCACTGGCGAGGCAGGTGAGTATTTCCGTATCTGGTCGTCAATACCTTTCTCACGATCACCACAGTTGGGTTGTGGTCGCCGTGGGCGAAGATTCGCAAACGCCGTTTTTTCCTGCGACACACCTGGGTTGCAGGCGCCAATTTTGAATATCACGCACAACCCTGGCCGATTCTGCGTGGTCGCCTGATCGCAGGTGCGGCGTTCGTGCTGTACTGGTTCACTGGCGAAATCAATCCGGCCTATGCGCCGTGGATTGCGCTGGTGATCGCCGTGCTCGCGCCGTGGCTGGTGGTTAGCTCGCTGCGCTTCAATCTGAGCAACACGAGCTATCGCAACCTGAGGTTCAGATTTGAGGGAGATGTGAACGACGGTTTGCGAACCTTGTGGCCGTTGACGCTCGTCGCACTGCTGACACTTGCGTTCCCGCCAGTGTTTGACCCCACCAATTTCGAGAGATTCGACTGGAAGATGTTGCTTCCAACGTTGGTGCTCGCGATCCTGTATCCGTATCTGCATGGCGCGTTTCGGTTGCTGCTGCTCAACCATTCGCGATTTGGCAGTGCGCCGATCACCTGCACGACGCGGGTCCGTACGTTCTATTCAATTCACCTGCGCGGCCTGATCGTTGGCATTGGTCTGATGGTTGTGGCTGGCGTGCTCTCGGCGGTGCTGTTCGGAGCAATATTCAGTGTCTGGATGAGTGAATTGATGGCAAAGACCAAATGGCTGCCCGTCGTGATGGGTGTAGTCGCGGCCTTGCCCACAGCAATCGCCGGTTTGCTTTGGTATGCAGTCACGCAAACACGGGTGATCAACGCGACTTTCAATCTGACCACAGTCTCCACGAATGTCCGCGTGTTCAGCCAGATTCGAACCGGGCCGATGGCGAGGCTCTATTTCATCAACACGCTTGCCGTGCTTGCAAGCTTTGGCTTTGCGATTCCCTGGGCTGCCGTTCGCACCGCGAAACAGCGGGCGGAAACGACGGCACTGGCAATTGGTGGTGACATTGACGACATCATCGCCGACGCAGTGCCGGCAAGCAGTGCCACTGCGGATGCGGCGACCGAGTTCTTCGCCTTTGACGTGGCGCTGTGATGAGCGCGGAAGTATTGACCTGCCTCCGGGCACAGTGGTTTGACGGTCAGAGCGCACGACGCACTCCCGTGGAACTGCGGATTGCTGGCAACAGCGTCGAGGTTGTCGCATTCACGGCGGAGAGCGACACCGCTGACGGGACACCGAGCGAATCGCAAGATCCCTCGACCGCAATGACGCCAGCGCAGCCTGCAACGCTTGCGCAGGTGCCGCTTGCACAGATTCAGGTGAGTGACCGTGTTGGCAACACGCCGTATCGTCTGATCTTTCCGGACGGTGCGTTGGCTGTTACTAGCGATCATGCGGCGGTGGAATCGGCGTTTCACCTCGCCCCGGCCGCCCACTGGCTGACGCGCATGGAGCGCGCGAGCTGGTTCGTGGTGCTGGCAATTGTCGGACTTGGCGCCGCGTTGTCTTTCGCGTGGCAGTTACTGATTCCGGAGGCTGCCGAGGCCGTTGCGCATCGCATTCCGCGTGAGGCGGAGAAGTCGCTCGGCACGATTGCCCTGCAAGGCCTCGATCGCTGGCTGCTGAAGACCTCACGGCTGGAAGCAACCGAGCTGGCGACAGTGCGGCAGGTGTTCGACGGGCTTGCGGACAAGGCGGGTCTTGCCGATACTGTGGAGCTTCAGTTCCGCGACACGGTGCCAAATGCGCTGGCGCTGCCTGGCGGCACCATTGTGGTGACGGACGGACTGGTCAAACTGTTTCGCGTGGACGAACGCCTGCTCGCGGGCGTGATCGCGCACGAGCTGGGTCATATTCATCATCGTCATTCGCTGAGGCATCTGCTGGAAGGCTCGGCCAGCGCGCTGATCGTGGGTGCGCTGATTGGCGATGTAAGCGGTGTTTCGGCGCTGACTGTCAACGCGCCGATTCTCCTGTCGACGCTGCACTACACGCGCGAGTCAGAGCGCGAGGCTGACCAGTACGCATTTGATCTGTTGCGCAAGACCGGGCGATCGCCGAAAGACTTTGCTGACGCGATGCGGCGATTCGAAGCGATGGAACTGTGCATGGCCTTGCGAGCCAGACAGCGCGATGCGGCAGGTAAAGGCAAGTGGAAGGCGGGCGATCCAACGCTCGACGAGGAGGATGACGCGACCGCCAAACCGGACGAAAAATCGACGCCGGACAAACCACGGTGCTTCGTGGATCCAGAAGGTGCTTTAGTTGGTCGTGACAAGGAAATCGCCGAGCTTCGCGATCAGGAACGCGAGACCGGCTACACGCATACGCATCCGGTCACGATTGAACGAATTGAGGCAGCCGAAGCGGCGGCACGCCGGTAAGCCGCTGCAACCGAACAACGTGGCAGACTCGTTCGTGACGCGAATTGAGTGGCTCGAGGGGCGCGCTTGCCGCATTGCATTTCACCGCACGGCGGGGATCGTCAGGGCGCGAGTAAGGCCATTGCGTTCTCGACACTCTGGGCAAAGGCGGCGGTCGTCGCGAACTGGGCGGGTCGCGGGACGCTCGCAACGAGCGCCGCGCCGCGGAAACCGAACAGCCAGCGCGCTACCAACAAGGCATCATTGCCGTTCAGCGCGCCGCTGCTGTCGACATCGAGAGACGCATTGATGTGCCCCAGGTAAGCGAAGATGTCGCCATCGGCGACGCGCACGGGTGCGTTCGCCAGTGCTATCGCGCTCCCGGTCAGCGCCAGACCGGTCAGATTGCTCAGATAACGCAGGATGAGCGCACCGTCTGTGTTTGCGAGGTACCGGCCGTCGCCGTCGATGTCGATCGTCGGGCGGGCTGTGATCGTGACGTCGTTGCCAGTGCCCCCGCTGTACGAGAGCGCCAGGTTGCGCGCGACAGTGGGAATCACGCGACCTTCGGGCAGATTCAGGAACTGACCACTGACTGCGCCGGCGGACTGATTGATCAGAATCGGGATCGCCGCCCCGATGGGGGGCAAGTAACTCGGCGCTGCCTGAAGTTTGAGTTCAGCGCCACTGTTGAGCGTGACCGATCCGGCGACCGCCAGTTGACCGACGCTGCCGACGGTGTCAGCAAGCAAATCAATGACCAGGCTTGATCCCGATGCGAATGTGATGTCGCCTGTGGTCAGCGTGCCGCCAACACCATTGCCGGGACGGATGCGACCTCCGGGACTGATCAAGAAACTGCCTGCGCGGCCGACTCCGCCGAGCTCGCCGCCATTTTCTACGTCGGAGGTCGAGCCGAATTGATTGAGCGAATTGACGGTGAGGCGGCCTGCACCAACGTGGACGTGACCCGTATGCGCGGTTCCGGGGCCCGAAAAGGTCTGTTCACCAACCCCCGCCTTGTAAATATGGGTACCCACCACGGCTTCGACGGTTCCGGCAAACTCGGCAGTGCCGTTGTCGACGATGGAGACAAAGTACGCAAGGCTGGACAGCTTCAGTCGGCCGGTTCCCGTGAGGCCGCTCACGGCCTGCTGAACGCCACTCATCTCGAGCACGCCGGACGCGCGAATGTCAGCAGGAACTGAGCTGCTGAACTGCGAATCGGTCAGAATCCTGAGCGTTGCCGATGCAGGGGAATCGATGTCATTGCCGATGACCAGGGGCCCCGTGACCGCGTTGACCGAGCCGGGCTTGTTGAGCTCCAATATGCCTCGCTCGATCGTGGTGCTGCCACCATAGTTGTTGGCCGCGCTACCCGACAGGCGAAGGGTGCCGGCCCCTGCTTTGGTGAGGCTGGCATCGAGGGGGACGATGTCTTTGCGAATCGACGTGACGGTCAGCTGCGGTTGAACGCCGCCCGAATTGACCGTGAAAGTCCGGGCGCTGCCGCCCAGATCGACCGTCGACGAGATCATGGCGCCAGCGGATGGCGTCGAGTTTACGAGCACATTGCCGCCGAGCCACAGCGAGCCGCCGCTGATGGTGCCGGCGGACATGCTCAGGTCGCCGAACATCCGAAGGCGTCCGGCGTTGAGCATCGCGACCTGACCGCGGTCGACGTTGATCGTGCCGACGTCCTCAAGAAAGTCGCCGATGTCCAGCTGGCCGTCCGAACGGATGATGACGTTACAAGTGTTGCTGGCGATCCGATAGTTGCCATTCGTCTTCAGGATGGCACTCGCCGCCGCGCCGTTGGCGTCACCAATGGTCACTGCCCCCTTGATGGTCTGGGTGCCGTTGGGCGAGCCCAGCACGAGGGTGCCTTCGCTGACGCGGGTGAATCCGGTGAAAGTTTGCGCGGCTGTCAATGTCATGACACCGCTGCTGACTTTGTCGAAGTTGCCGCTGCCTGAAATGATGCCGCCGAAACTGAAGTTGGTCGCATCGCCGACAGCAAGGGTGCCAGTGCCGGACATCGTGACCGATCCCGTGCCGGTAAGCCGCCCAATCGTCTCTGACAGGTTGTTGAGCTCGAGGCGCCCGTCGCTCGCGACCGTGACGGGACTCGTGTTGGCGATCACCTGCGACAGCGGGGCTGTGAGTGACACGACGACCGAATTCGGCGACCCGGTGCCCTCACCGATGATCAGCGGACCCGGGACCAGCGCTACTCCGAGGCCCGAGAGATTCAGGCGGGCGGGACCGCCAAAAGAATTTGCTGAAGACGCAAGCGCGGTATTGCCGATATAGCTGTTGCTGAACCCGCCGCCAAACTCAACAGTGCCTGGGCCAAAGATTCCCACGCCGAAACTACCGCTCATTTCACCCGTCAGCTTCAGGGTGCCTGCGCTTGAGCGCACATAAAGGGTCGCTCCGGTAATCGTGATTGCGGCGTTGATGACTGAATTGGAACCTTGATTGTCGATATTCACGGTGGCGAGATTGCCGTCGAGGGTGACCGCGCCGTTCACCGTCGAGTTGCCTGCATTCGCAGCAAACACGATGGCGGCAATGCGCACACCGGAGCCCAGATCGGCATTCGAGGTGATCGCACCGTTGAACCTGACGGTATCGCCAGTAACTGGCGCGCCGGACGGGCTCCAGTTGCCGCCGTTCGACCAGTTCGAATCGCCGCCGACACCGAACCAGACCTTCGTCGCTGCATGGACCGGAGCCGCAAGCCCCAACAGCAGGACCGCCAGCAGCATCGCCCGCGTTATTGCACTACGCATCGAAATCCCCTCACGCCGTTCCGGCGCTCAATCGTGCGGGCGCAGGCGCGAAGTCGCCGCACCCCTTTTACGATGTCCGGGACGTTACTACAGGCGGCGAGGGGATCGCAACAGCGGCGCGCGCATATTCGCGTCAGGCGCAACGCTCGATGCGCTGAGCTGTGCTGCCTGCCGCTCGGACGCAGCGGCCAGGGACGGGGCGCGTTACGCCGTGGCGCGAAATCAGGAGCGCGCGCACGCGCCGCGTGGCTGGCCGGACAGCGCTTTCAAGTCCTTCAACGCGGCACTCCACTGCTCGGTGTAGCGAGTCGGGATATCGATGTGGCGTGCGCCCTCGACCAGCAGCCAGCGCTTCGGCTCGGGCGCGGCGGCGTAGAGCTTTTTCGCGACTTCGATCGGAATCCGGTAGTCCGCGCTGCCATGCAGGAAGAGCGTGGGCATGCACAGCTTCGGCGCCTTGGCGAGTGAGTCAAAGTATTGCGTCTGCACTACGCCGAGTGGAATCCAGCTGTAGGAGGTGAATTGCTGCATCTCGCGCACACTGGTGAATGAGCTTTCGACAACCAGACCGGCGGCGTCTTTCGCGGCGGGCGTGTTGGCAAGATCCATCGCGATGGCACCACCGAGAGAATGTCCGTAGATGAAATGTTTCGCCTCGGGCGCACGTCTCGCAAGCTCAGCCCATGCCGCTTGCGCGTCTTCGTATGAGGTCTGCTCGGAGGGCAATTCGCCGTCACTGCGACCAAAGCCGCGGTAGTCAATCGCGAGCACCGAAAAGCCTTCGTCGTGTAGCTTCATGATGCGCGGCAGATTGGCCGAAATGCCGTAGCCAGCGCCATGCAGATACAGTGCAGCCGGCGCTCTGGCGACATGTTTGGCAGCGGGAATCCACCACGCGTGCAGCTTTTCCCGACGGCCGCCCGACGCGCCGACGGTCAGCCAGACGTCCTCAAAGGCTACCTGATATTCGGACGGCGTGCGGCCCGTGTCGTTGGTCGGACGGAAAATTACCTGTCGCTGAAAGTCATCAAGCGTGGCGCAGGCGCCGACGAGCAGGACTGTGGCGATAACGGCGGCGACGGAGCTGAACAGGGTACGGCGGGACATGAAACAACTAAACGCAAAAACAGCAAGAATGGTTTTGGGTCATGGCCCTCGGCAAAGTTCCGCAACCTGTGGCGTGCATCTCGCAGGGATTCTGCGAAGTACGCGCAAACGCCCGTGCGCGGACGGAAAGCAGGCTTATTAACCCGACTTCACGTCCATCTGGCTTTGCTGGTAGTTCTGGATGCCGACGCGCTCGA
>CAYMSY010000172.1:0-6793 GCA_964393195.1 uncultured Alcaligenaceae bacterium
CGCCGGTTGCTGCGCATCAATCAGCAGCGCGTCCGCACGCGCGCCGACGACCAGCCCCCAGCGCGTCTGGCCGCACGCAGGCGCCCCGCCGGCAACGGTACGCGCAAACAGCCTTTCAGCTGTCGCACTGTGCCCGCTTGAAGGTGATGCTGCGATGTTCCGCGCGCGCAGTTGCAGGCGTTGCCCGTACTCAAGCAGCCGCAACTCTTCGCGCCAGTCACGCGTGACGTGACTGTCGGAGCCGATGGACAACGTGGTGCCGGCGTTGAGCCAGGCACCAACATCGGTGGTGCCATCGCCGAGATTGGCTTCGGTCGTGGGGCAGATCACTGCGCAGGCACCGCTTTCCGCCACGCTCGTGATTTCAGCCTGAGTCACGTGCGTCGCGTGCACCAGTTGCCAGCGACTGTCGAGCGCATGATGCTGCAAAAGCCACTGGACGGGACGCAACCCGGTGACTTTGAGGCATTCATCAACCTCTCCCGTTTGTTCGGCCACATGAACATGAATTGGCCCCTGGGTACCATCAACCAGCGCGCGGATGCCCTTCGGACTCGCGGCGCGCAACGAGTGAATCGCCACGCCCGCGTTCACCGTATTGCTTCCGGCGTGTTGCGCAACGCGCCGCTGCGCCTGCAAGACCCACTGCCCGTCAGTCGCAAAGCGGCGCTGATCGTCACGTAGCGAGTTTGCAGTAAATCCCGATCTTTCGTAGAGCACCGGCAGCAGCGTGATGCCAATGCCCACTTCACGAGCAGCCTCAATGAGCATCCACGCCATCGTCAGCGGATCATCGTACGGTGCGCCATTGGGTGAATGATGCAGGTAGTGAAATTCGCAGACCTGCGTGTAGCCACCCCGCAGCAATTCAAGATAGAGCTGCGACGCAACGGCCTTCAGCTGGTCCGGAGAGATCGCGAGCGCGACGCGATACATGCGGTCACGCCAGCTCCAGAAATCATCATGTTCCGTCTCGCGTCGCTCCGCAAGCCCGGCAAAGGCGCGCTGGAAGGCATGGCTGTGCGCATTGACGACGCCGGGCAGCAGCGGACCGTTCAGCAGCTGACAGTCCCGACGCAGCGCCTCTGCACGCGAGACATCGGTCTCGATGCTTGACCACATCCCGCTGGCGTCCATCTCCAGCATTACATTCGACGCCCATGATTGCGCGGAACCGGTTCCGAGCCATGCCATCGGCGTCCAGAGCCTGTTTGCTCCGGTCTGGCTGAACGTTGTCGACGTCACCGATGCAGATGGGGCACTCATTCGGGTCTCCACGCGAGCATGCTTTCAAGCAACCCCTTCAGCGATGGCTGCACCCGGCGCGCGACGTCGTCGAGATAGGCGAACGGCTGCGACTCCTGCATGTAGAGCGACTGGCACATTTCCATCTGCACCGCATGAATGTTCTCGGCGGGCCGTCCGTACCTGCGCGTGATGTAGCCGCCCTTGAAACGACCGTCCGCAGCATGCGTAAACTGCGGCGTCGCCTGCAGTTCGGAAACAAGAAGCGCCCGCAGGGACGGCGCGCAACTCGCGCCACTCGCCGTGCCGAGATTCAGGTCGGGCAACTTGCCGTCGAACAGCCACGGAATGGTCGAGCGGATGCTGTGACCATCCCACAGGAGCGCGTAACCAAACGTTGAGCGCAAGCGGTCAAGTTCTGCGCCAAGCGCGTCGTGGTACGGCTGCCAATAGGTTGCGCGGCGTCGGCTCACTTCTGCGGCGTCAGGTGCCAGACCATCGACATAAAGCGGGTCGCCGTTGAAGAATCGGGTCGGACACAACTCGGTGTTGGATGCGCCCGGATACATCGGGGTGTCATCGGGAGGACGGTTGAGGTCAATCACGTAGCGTGAAATGCGCGGGACGAGGACCGAGACGCCTAGCGAGGTCGCAAATTCATAGAGCCGCTCGAGATGCCAGTCGGTGTCCTCCAGCTGCAATGCCCGCGCAACGTATCGTGACTTGACATCATCGGGGATCGTCGTGCCTACGTGCGGAAGACTCAGCAGCAAGGGCGTGTGGCCCGGGCATAAAGAAAAGTGCGTATTGCTCACGATACTCATCCCGCCTGTTCTGCTTGCGTAGTCCGGTCAGTGACGTCCGCCCCGCCTGCAACCAGCCGTCGCAAGGGTCGATGACCAAAGCGATAGACCAGATCGCGCGGATGGTCCGCATCCCAAACCGCGAAGTCAGCTCGCCCGCCAACGCGCAACACACCATAGCGATCCGGCAAACCAAGGGCTTGCGCCGCATTGATCGTAAATCCGCGCCACGCCTCTTCCGGTGTCATCCGGAACAACGTGCACGCCATGTTCATCATCAGCAGCGGCGACAGGGTGGGCGATGAGCCCGGATTGTGGTCTGTCGCAAGCGCAATCGGTACCCCGGCAGCCCGTAGTGCCGCAACGGGGGGGAGCTGTGTTTCCCGCAGAAAATAGTACGCCCCGGGGAGCAGTACGGCAACCGTCCCCGCCGCCGCCATCGCGGCGACGCCCTGTTCACTCACGTACTCCAGATGGTCGCAACTCAAGGCCTTGAACTTCGCAGCGAGGGCCGCGCCCTGCTGGTCACTCAATTGCTCGGCATGCAGCTTCACCGGCAGCCCGAGTGCACCGGCGCACTCGAACACACGCCTCGTTTGCTCCGCAGAAAATCCGATGCGCTCGCAGAACGCGTCGACGGCGTCGACAAGTCCTTCCGCCTTGAGTCGCGGCATCCAATCGCACACCGCACTGACATAGTCGTCGGCTCGGCCTTCAAATTCGGGCGGTATCGCGTGGGCACCGAGGAAGGTGGTACGAATCGTGAGGGGCAAAACCTGTGCGAGCTGCCGCGCAACCCGAAGCGAACGCGCCTCATGCGCTTCCGACAGCCCGTAACCCGATTTCACCTCCAGCGCCGTCACGCCTTCGCTCATGAGGGCCTGCGCCCGCAGTGTCGCAAGCGAAAGAAGCTTGTCGTCCGAAGCGGCCCGTGTAGCCGCCACTGTTGACCGAATGCCGCCACCCGCGCGCGCTATTTCTTCGTAGCTTGCACCTTGCAGTCGTAACTCGAACTCACGCGCGCGATTGCCCGCATAGACCAGATGGGTGTGGCAATCAATGAGCCCCGGAGTGACGCAGGCGCCGTCAAGATCATGTTCGGCGTCGACAGTGCTGACGTACTCCGCCGGCAACTGTTTCATGGTGCCAAGCCATTGCACGTCGTCGCCACGCGTTACGATCGCGCCGTTCTCAATCCAGCCATAGGGTTCATTGCCACGGAAGGTCGCGATGCCGGCATTTCGCCAGAGCACGGTTTCAGACATCGCGTTTCTCCCGGTTGCCGATGCAGGTGCACTCAAATGCGAACGTCGCGTGGTCTCCTTCCGCATTGGTAACAAGCCAGCGATCATGGCGATTCGTCTGCGCACTCCATGCGAGAGACATCGCAGGCAGACCAATTTTGTGATCTGCATAGCATTGCAGCACGCAACCACCCGCCGTAAATACGCCCCGCAATCGCGATGGGACGTTAGGTGCGTCCCCAGCCGGTATCGATGATGGCCAGATAAAGCTGCCATCGACGTGCCGCATCCAGGCTTCAGCCGGCCCACGACGAACCATCAGGTTCAAGTCACGCGTCGGACCGTTAATCAACTCGCAGGCCGGCGCCGTCGCGCCGTCAAACAACAGCGGCGCCTCCCCAGTCACAACGGTACGACCTGGTGTCCCCAGCCGCACACCATTTCCGGTCAAAACCGCGAACCAGCGATCGATACCGGTGAACATCGAGAACGGACCATCCTGCTCGATGTCGGCGACGCTGAGGCGCAGAAGCCAGTCGTCGGGACCGGGCCATGTCAATAGCTCACGGGTGACACCACCACCGTTACGCCAGGGTTGCGGTTCGATATCCACAAGGCGTACAACGTGAAGGCTCACGGTTTATAGGCTCCCTCAATCTGATAGCGTCCCGCAGGATGCACGAGTCGCGCCTGTGTAATTGGCACGCTGCGGTTGGTGGTCCGCCGGGATACGATCAGACAGGGATCGGCAGCGGTAAGGCCAAGCAGCTTCGCTTCACGTGCAGTCGGCAGCCCCGCCTGCACCGAAAAATGCGCCTCCCACAACGGTGCAACATCCAGCAAGTAGTGGGTAGGCGTCACCTGCGTGAAATCTACCGACAGGTACTCCGGCGCGCACTCAGGGTTGACGTAGCGATCCTCACATTGCAACGGCACGCCGTTTTCATAGTGCACGATCAGTGTGTGGAATACGGGAGTGCCGACGGCAAGTCCCACGCGCTGGGCCACGGTCGCATTTGTGACCTCTTCGCGGGCAAGATGCACCGTCGCGTGATGCGTGTGACCGCGTTCGAGAATCTCCTCGTGAATATCGCGAATCGTCAGCGACGACGACACACGATGCAGTTGGGCGGCAAAAGTGCCAACACCCTGCTGGCGATCAACGAGCCCTTCGAGCTGCAATTCGCGCAGCGCACGATTGACCGTCATGCGGCTGACACCAAATTGCGCGACGAGATCGGCCTCCGACGGCATCAGCGTTCCGGGTGTCCATTCGCCCGCCGCCAGGCGCCCTTTCAGATATTGCTTGACGCGTTCGAACGGCGCAGCCTTGCCTGCAACGCGATCGGCGGCGACCGTTCGCGATGTAACCGCATTGCGCGTCGATGGTCCAGTTTTCATGCATGAATGCTACTGCATGATTCGTCACTTGCACAAACTTGTCTAGACAAGTATATTTCGTCCACTTTGTATTTCTGACTCAATCCGAGGAGCCGAAATGACCGCGCCAAATCATCCTCCCGTGCGTGCCCTTCCGCGTACTGTCCGTGCTCCGCGTGGCACGACACTCACGTGCAAAAACTGGCTGACGGAAGCGGCCTACCGCATGCTGCAAAACAATCTGGACCCGGAGGTGGCGGAAAATCCCGACGCATTGGTCGTCTACGGCGGAATTGGCAAGGCGGCGCGCAATTGGGATTGCTTTGAGGCGATACTGAAAAGTCTGCGCGAGCTGAACGAGGACGAGACCCTGCTCGTCCAGTCGGGCAAACCGGTCGGCGTCTTTCGTACTCACGCCGATGCGCCGCGCGTACTGCTGGCCAACTCGAACCTTGTACCCAAGTGGGCGACCTGGGAACACTTCAACGAGCTGGATCGCAAGGGTCTCATGATGTACGGTCAGATGACAGCCGGCTCCTGGATCTACATCGGCAGCCAGGGCATTGTGCAGGGAACCTACGAAACATTTGTCGAAGCCGGACGCCAGCACTTCGGTGGCAGCCTCGCTGGCAGATGGATTCTGACGGCTGGTCTTGGCGGTATGGGGGGTGCTCAGCCACTCGCGGCCACGTTTGCCGGTGCCTGTTCGCTCAATATCGAATGCCAGCAATCGCGCATCGAGTTCCGCCTCAAGACGCGCTACCTCGACGAGCAGGCCAGCAATCTCGACGACGCGCTGGGCCGGATTGCGAAATACACAGCACAGAAAAAGGCAGTCTCTATCGGACTCCTGGGCAACGCCGCCGATATCCTGCCTGAATTGGTCCGGCGGGCCAAGGCGGGCGGCTTGAAGCCGGATCTGGTGACAGATCAAACCTCAGCGCATGACCTGATCAACGGATACCTTCCCTCGGGCTGGACGTTGCAACAGTGGCAGGACGCACGCGCAGATGAAAACCAATACGCCCGGCTGCGCGACGATGCAGCGGCTTCGTGTGCGGTACATGTGCAGGCGATGCTTGATTTCAATGCGATGGGTATCCCTACCGTCGACTATGGCAACAACATTCGCCAGGTCGCATTTGACCGTGGCGTGAAGAACGCTTTCGATTTCCCGGGATTTGTCCCCGCCTATATTCGACCTCTGTTCTGTCGCGGCAAAGGACCATTCCGCTGGGTTGCACTCTCCGGTGATCCGGAAGACATCGCGCGGACCGATGCAAAGATGAAAGAACTGTTTCCGGAGGATGCGCACCTGCATCGCTGGCTCGATATGGCAGCGGACCGCATCGCGTTCCAGGGATTGCCCGCCCGAATTTGCTGGATTGGTCTCGGCGAACGTCACCGCGCCGGGCTCGCGTTCAACGAGATGGTCAAACGTGGCGAGCTGAAAGCGCCCATCGTCATCGGTCGTGATCACCTCGATTCGGGTTCAGTCGCCTCGCCGAACCGCGAGACTGAAGCGATGATGGATGGCTCGGACGCCGTGTCCGACTGGCCACTGCTCAATGCCTTGCTCAATACCGCAGGCGGCGCGACATGGGTTTCACTGCATCATGGCGGCGGCGTCGGCATGGGCTATTCGCAGCACTCCGGTGTGGTGATCGTATGTGATGGCACTGACGCAGCAGCAAGGCGCATCGAGCGCGTTCTCTGGAATGATCCGGCGACTGGCGTAATGCGCCACGCCGATGCTGGCTACGAGATTGCCAAGCAGAGCGCGCGGGAATGGGGCCTCAAGCTGCCGATGCTCGCCGCCTAACCCTATTTCAGAACTGGATTCCCCTTGACTGATTTCACGTTCAATGTCGGCGCGCTCGCACTTGATGACCTGTTGACGCTACATACCGGAGGCGTTTCACTCAAACTGCCCGCCTCTGCTCGCGACGCCATTCTGGCGAGCCACAAAGTCGTCGCCGACGCGGCAGCAGGTGACGTGCCCGTATACGGCGTCAATACCGGTTTTGGCAAGCTCGCCAACAAGCGCATCAGCGCAGCCGATCTCGATACGCTGCAACTGAATCTCATCCGCTCGCATTCGGTCGGCGTGGGCGAACCGCT
>CAYMSY010000173.1:0-6786 GCA_964393195.1 uncultured Alcaligenaceae bacterium
AAAAAATACCGCTGGTGAACCGGCCGACTCAGACAGGATCGGCGGCGGCCGGCACATCGACGTCGACATATTCAATGCGGCCTGCGCGGTTCGCCAATGCCTCCGCGTGTCCCTTGACGCGGCCGATGACCATGAACAGACGCTTGCCATCGTCGCCGCCCAGCGCGCAGGCAATCGCCTGATTCGCCACCGGAATGCGACGGGTGATGGCACCGCCTTCGAGCACGCGAATGAACTCATTGCTGCGCGGCGATGCCACCCACACCGCACCTTCGGCATCAAGGCAAATGCCGTCCGGCGCAATGTTGCCGAGATCGGCCCAAACGCGCCGCAGGCCGAGCGTGCCGTCGGCTGCGATATCGAACGCCGTCAGCCGACGCGCAAAGGTTTCGCCGATGATCATCGTCTTGCCGTCCGGCGTGATGACCGTACCGTTCGGAAAGTGCATGTCGTCCGCTGCGACCGAAACCGCGCCGTCGGGATCAACCCGCACCAGCACCGTCGGCTTCGGCACGACCGGTTGTGTGAACAGGTCAAAACCGAAGTTACCGACATACGCCCGGCCCTTCGCGTCGACCACCATGTCATTGCAATGAAATCCGGCCAGTGCGCTCAGATCGGCGACCTGTACAAGTCCCGCCGGATCAAGCCGCATAAGTTTGCGATCGATCATCGACACCACAAGCAACCGGCCATCGGGCAACCAGCCCAGGCCCGACGGCTGGTTCGGCACTTCAACCACCACGTGTGCGCGTCCGTCGCGATCGACGCGCATGACCTGACGCGTGTAGAAATCGGAGAACCAGAGTTCGCCGCCATTGGTCGCTCGCCAGCGCGGCGCTTCCGCGAAGGCCAACCCCTGAATGAGGCAGGTATGGTTGTGTGATGCGGTCATGGAATTAGCCTTGCTGCGTCAATGAACGTTATTTGGCGGAAAGACCCAGCCGCTCGATCAGCAGCTTGTCCTTGGCAAACGTCTCACGCGCCCACTTCGCATAGTCTTCGCCGCTGCGATACCACATGTCCTGATTGAGCTGATCAAGCACTTCGAGATGCTTTGGATCATCCATCGCCTTCTTGAACGCATCGTGCAGCGTTTTTACGATGGCCGGGTCCATGCCTTTCGGGCCAACAAATCCGTACGGCGAATTGCCGATCACATTGAAGCCGAGGTCCTTCGCCGTCGGCACATTGGGCCAGCGTTTCGTACGTTTCTCGCCAAACGTCGCGAGCAGGCGCATCTGGCCGCCATCAACGTACTTGTCCCAACCACTGGCGTCACTTCCCGCCATGACATGCCCCCCGAGCAGGGCAGCCATCAGATCGGCATTGCCCTTGAAAGGTACGTGGTTGAATTGCACTTTCGCGACGTCAGCCACCTCCTCCAGCAACAGGTGGGGCGAGGTGCCGGTACCCGTTGAGCCGTAGTCGACCTTGCCCGGTTGCCTGCGCGCCGCTTCAACGTACTCGGTGAACGACTTGTACGGCGAATCGCTCTTCACCACAAAGCCAAACGTGTAGCCCGACACGCCGATGATGAAGCTGAAATCGTTGAGCGGATGCCATGCTGTCTTCTGCATGTGCGGAATTCGCAGCATGCCCATGGGAAACTGGGCAATCGTGTAGCCATCGGGTTTAGCCGCGAGCGCCATGTTGCCCGGACCAAGCGTGCCACCGCCGCCCGGCTGGTTCTGGACGACGATAGCCTGGCCGAGATGCTTGCCGGCGATGTCAGCCAGCGTGCGCAAGTGGCGATCCGTGGAGCCGCCGGCAGGCCATGGCACGATCATCGTGATCGGTTTGTTCGGGTAGGCCTGCGCGAGCACCGGGCCGCTTCCGGTCGTCAACGGCAAAGCAAACGCCATCGCCGCTGCAACAGTAGCAAAACGATAGCGCATCGGCTGCGAAGCAAAAAGATCATCCACGACAATTACCTCCTGAGAATGTTGTGATTATGGGCGGCGATTCGGGCGGCACGTGCAGGGACAATACTGATGAGATCGGTCCGTGCGGAAAAACGTTGCTATCGCCTGATCGTCTGCGCCAGAGCCCACGCTTGTTCAGCGAGCGGCCGCGCGCGTCGCCCCGCCTCCAGCGCACGTTCGCTCGATGCGTTGCCCTGCAAGGCGCGAGCCATAATGCCCTGCAAAATCCCGACCAGACGGAACATATTGAACACAAGGTAATAGTTCCAGTCTGCGGCGCTCACACTGCTCGCGTCACCACGCCCTGTACGCAGCAGGTAACGCCGCAGATACTCGGCTTCAGCCGGAATACCGGAGGCTGCGAGGTCCAATCCCGCAAGGCCGCGCGAGCCGTTGCCGTTCTTCATGTGCCAGGCCATGCAGTGATAAGCGAAGTCCACCAGCGGATGACCAAGCGTTGAAAGTTCCCAGTCGAGCACAGCAAGAATCCGCGCCTCGGTCGGGTGGAAGATCACATTGTCTATGCGGAAATCGCCATGCACGATGCGCGTTTCGTCGCCCGCGGGGATGTGTTTTGGCAACCAGTCAATGAGTTGGTCGGCCGCGTCAATGGTTTCCGTTTCGGCGGCGCGATACTGTTTGGTCCAGCGCGCGACCTGGCGTTCGATGTAGTTACCAGGCTTGCCGTAGTCACCGAGACCGATCGCAACGGGATCGACTCGATGCAGCTCCGCTATCACGCGGTTCAACTCATCGTAGTGAGCAGCTCGATCAATGGTGGTCATTTCCGGCAAAGCGGGATCCCACAGGATGCGGCCCTCAACGCAATCCATGACGTAGAAAGCAGTGCCGATTACGCTCGTGTCCTCACACAATGCATAAGCACGTGCCACCGGAACGTCCGTCTTCGCGAGTGCACTGATGGCCCGAAACTCGCGATCCACAGCATGCGCAGACGGAAGCAGTACGCCCGGGGGTTTGCGTCGCAGCACATAGCGCTTGTCGCCCGCGCTCAGGCGAAACGTTGGATTGGATTGCCCGCCCTTGAACTGCTCCACCGCAAGCTCGCCAGAAAAGCCATCCACATGAATGCGCATGAAGGCCGCCAGCGCGCTCTGGTCAAACGCATGCTCGGGAGCAACGGGTCGGGTACCGGAAAACTTGTCGAAATCACTCATGGCGTAACCATACAACGAGAGCGATCAGCACACCTCAAACAAGCCCGCCGCCCCCTGGCCGCCGCCGATACACATGGTCACCACGACATACTTGACACCACGACGCTTGCCCTCAATCAGCGCATGCCCTGTGAGCCGCGAACCGGTCACGCCATATGGATGTCCCACCGCGATCGCACCTCCATTCACGTTCAGGCGATCATCGGGAATGCCCAACTTGTCACGGCAGTAAATCACTTGACAGGCAAAGGCTTCGTTCAATTCCCACAGCCCGACATCCTCCAGCCTCACGCCTGTTCGCTCAAGCAGGCGCGGGACCGCGAACACCGGGCCGATGCCCATTTCGTCCGGTTCACAGCCCGCCACGGCAAAGCCACGGAAGATGCCCATTGCCTGCATGCCTCGCTGTTCGGCAAGCTTTGCATCCATCAGAACACAGGCACTCGCACCGTCGGAAAACTGGCTGGCATTGCCTGCCGTTACCACGCCGCCCGGCAGCGCAGAACGAATTCTGGCCACACCTTCCATCGTAGTGTCGGGCCGGATACCTTCGTCGGCGCTTATTGTGACTTCCCTGCGCGTGATCGCACCGGTCGCCTTATCGACGACCCCCATCACGGTGGTCATTGGCACGATCTCATCATTGAATTTGCCTGCAGCCTGTGCAGTTGCCGCGCGCAACTGACTGTTGACGCCGTACTGATCCTGTGCATCCTTTGAAATGCCGTATCTCTTGGCAACCTGCTCTGCCGTCTGCAACATGGTCCAGTAAAGCTCCGGCTTATGCTCGACGACCCACGGGTCAGCGGGCATGTTACGATTCACCTCGTGCTGGACGCAGGAGATGCTCTCAACACCGCCAGCCACCATTACGGGTACCCTGTCGACAATGATGCGTTGCGCAGCCATCGCGATCGCCTGCAGTCCGGACGAGCAGAAGCGGTTGATCGTCACACCAGCCGTGGTCACCGGCAAACCGGCGCGAATCGCAGCAGCGCGCGCTATGTTGCCGCCGGTAGTGCCCTCCGACAGGCTGCCGCCAAGAATCACGTCCTCGACCTCTGCGGGATCGACTCCGGCACGTGCAACAGCGTGCTGTACGGCATGCCCCCCGAGCGTCGCGCCATAGGTCATGTTGAACGCACCCTTCCAGCTCTTGGCGAGACCGGTGCGAGCGGTGGAAACGATTACGACATCGGTCACGATTGACTCCTGAAATTCATCAAATGTGTCGGTTACTGGTCGAATCCCTTGCCTTCTTCCGCAAGGCGAACCAGCAGGGCTGCAGGTGTCCAGAAGGCCACATCGGCGCCGGGCTCAGCGGCGATCCTGCGCAACGCGCGAACGACGGACGACAGGCCTATCTCTTCGGCATACTTCATCGGTCCACCGCGATGCAGCGGAAAACCGTAACCATTCAGATAAACGATATCGATGTCCGATGCTCGCGCCGCGATACCCTCTTCAACAATGCGTGCACCTTCGTTCACCAGGGCAAACACGCAGCGCTCGACGATTTCGTCATCACTAACTTTACGCGGCGTGATACCTCTTTCTTTGCGGTATTGCTCAATCAGGTTTTCAACAATCGGGTCGGGAATCGGGTCGCGCCTGCCCGGTTCGTAGCGATACCAGCCGGCCCCCGTCTTCTGGCCGAAACGTCCGGCTTCGCAAATCTTGTCAGCGACAACGCGGAAGTCCTTGTCTGGTTGTGCCGCCGCACGCCGCTTGCGTCCTGCCCAGCCGATGTCGAGACCTGCCAGATCGCCCATACGAAACGGGCCCATCGCAAAACCGAACTTCTGCAACGCCTCGTCCACTTGCTGCGGCAAAGCGCCCGCATTCAGCAAGGCATTCGCCGCCATGCCGTAGCGTGCGACCATGCGATTGCCGATAAACCCATCACATACGCCCGCAACGACCGCGATCTTCTTGATCCTTTTCGCGAGCTGCATCGAGGTTAGCAACACATCGGGGGCCGTCTTCGCGCCGCGCACTATTTCCAGCAACCGCATCACATTGGCAGGGCTGAAGAAGTGCAGTCCAATAACATCCTGCGGACGTTTGGTAAAGGCAGCAATCGCATCAAGGTTGAGGGCTGATGTGTTTGAGGCGAGGATCGCGCCGGATTTGCACACTTCGTCCAGCGCCTTGAATACTTTCTCCTTGACTTCCATGCTCTCAAACACGGCCTCAATCGCCAGATCAACTGCACGGAAATCCTCGTAGCCTAGTGCCGGCGTGATCAGGCTCATACGCTGATCGAGTTTCTCCTGCGTCAATTTTCCTTTTTTGAGCGAACTCTCGTAGTTCTTGCGAATCGTCGCCAGTCCCTTGTCGAGTGCTTCTTTGCTGGCTTCCAGCAGCACGACTGGGATGCCCGCGTTCACGAGACTCATCGTGATGCCACCGCCCATCGTCCCCGCACCAATCACGCCAACGCTCGCGACGCTTCGTGCGACGGCGCCGTCAGGAATACCCGCGATCCTGGCTGCAGCGCGTTCGGCGACAAAGACGTGGCGCAAGGCACGTGACTCGGGCGTATTCATGAGTGTTTGAAAGAATTCACGCTCCAGCTTCATGCCCTCGTCAAATGGCCTGGAATACGAGGTGGCCACAGCCTCCACACACTTCAATGGTGCGGGGAAATTCCTGGTCGTTGCAGCAATCGTGTTCTTTGCAAATTGAAGGAATGCATCTGGCTGCGGGTCGCGCACCTTGATGTCACGGGCGCGTTTGAGCGGTCGGTTCTCGGCGACGACCTTGCCTGCAAAGGCGACTGCCGCAGCAACCAGATTACCGTCGACGATTTCGTCGATCAGCGGTGTTCCCCTGAACTTCAAAGCGACCACAGGATTGCCGGAAACGATGATATTAAGCGCGGCTTCAAGGCCGATCAGGCGCGGCAGTCGTTGCGTGCCGCCTGCGCCCGGCAATAAACCCAGTTTTACTTCTGGCAAACCGAGCGAAGCATCAGGCAGCGCAAGCCGAAAATGGCAGCCAAGTGCAAGCTCCAGACCACCGCCAAGGCAGGTCCCGGCGATCGCGGCAACCACTGGTTTGTCGTTGTTCTCGATGATGTCAATCAATGCACGCAAGTTAGGCTCACGCAGCGATTTGGGCGTGCCAAACTCCGTCACGTCAGCACCGCCGGAAAATATCTTGTCGGAGCCGGTCAGAACAATGGCCTGAACTCTGGCGTCCTGATTGGCCTGTTCCACCGCGTGGGCGATACCCACGCGCAAATCGGCCCCAAGACCATTCACCGGCGGTCTCGTCATGGTGACTACCGCGACAGTGCCATGCATTTCATACTTCACCGCATCGTTGTTCATGCTCGTTGTTCTCTCTCGTTGAACTCAGCCTGTTTCGCTAACGCCTGCCCGACAGTGACAGGCGCTTCAAAGTACCGTTGCAACTCTTTTTCATGATCTTGCTGTTGGTGTTGCGCGGCAGCGTCCCGTTCTGCATCACACTCCTCACCGCTCCGGGCAGCCACTGCCGGGGTTCGCTACGAAATATTTCGACATCAGATACCGGGATACCGCCTGCCTCAGTCTTTCGTTGTTTGGCTCAAATGGTGACACCGCCATCGACCACGATGGTCTGGCCGGTCACAAATGTTCCGGCCTGCGAGGCCAGGAAAATGGCCGCTCCGGCAATTTCATCGGGCTCACCGATCC
>CAYMSY010000174.1:0-6785 GCA_964393195.1 uncultured Alcaligenaceae bacterium
CGGTCAGAGAAAAATAGGCGTCGCGCAGCCAGCAGTATCTATAGTCCCAATTTCGCCCGCTGTGCGCAGCCTCCGGGATGCTGGTCGTCATAGCTGCAACGATCGCGCCAGTTTCCTCGTACTGGCAAAGTTTTAGTGTGATCGCAGCACGAATCACAGCGTCCTGCCACTGAAGGGGCAATGCAAGACGACGTGTCCAGTGCTGCCAGTACGACACGGTTTGTTCTTCGAACTCGCGAGCGGTCTCATCGACGCTACCAATCAGTGTTTCGTCTGGCCCAAGCAGCAAACTTAACGGCTTATCCAGCGTAAACCACGTGTTCTCAACCAAGTATGTCAACGGCACGCTGGTGTTGAGACGCAGAGTGCAGTCCGGCAATACATATCGCAGGTGGTTACTGCCACGTGTGAGCGTTAGAGCCATCGTGCCCCAGTTTGCTCGCGGTCGTACCGCGAAGCGGACCCGCGGATTTCCGCTAATCGGTCGTACGCGACGAACGAGTTGTGAGGGCCGAAAAACCCGGTCACGATGAATAAATCGCGGCGCGAAATCCGAGACTTCAATTCCCGCGCCGCGTTTATCCCATAAGCGCGTTCTGACGAGCGCCGTCCCGCCGTCGTAGGACTGTTCGGCGCGAGAGAAGTCTTCAATCTCAACAGTCATGGCGCCTTCGGCTGGGCGCTCGCCGTGACTGTTGATCAACGCATCAAATGCTGGGGTGCTGTCGAACCGGGGCATGCAGCACCAGACTATCTGCGCGCGTTCATCAATTAACGCGCTGACCGCGCAATTGCCGATCATCGCCAGTTCCAAGGATGCTGGCTCTTCGGGGTGCGAAGGCATTGCTTGGACGACCGTAGCCTGATTAGTCAAAATTCAGTCTCTGTTAAAATTTACATTCAGACAAATATATAGCGTAATACTCTCCTTAGTGCCAAACATCCGCGACCCGCGATAGCACATAGTGTTCAAAACAATTCGACTTCAGCTTCGCTTTTTGCTACCACTGACAGTGACGCTTGTCATCGCTTCGTATCTTGCAGTGCCGTTTCTTGACCAGGTAACTCTGCGCTGGTTCACGCGTGATCTAAATAGTCGCGGTGTCCTGCTGGCCAACGCACTGTCGGATTCGGTCGCCGACGCGATGGCCAATGGTCGTCCGGCTAGGCTGCGTCCCGCGTTTGACCGGACGGTTCAGGATGAGCGCTTGTTCGCTATTGGACTCTGTTCACCCGATGGTCGGCTCGTCCTCGCAACCGACAGTTTTGCCGGAGACCTGTCATGTGCTACCGCCATCGAGCGCGCCCAGAGAGCGGATCCCAAACTGGCTTTAGCGGGCGGCCCCGTCATCGTTGGCGTTCATGAAATTGCCATACCCCGCTCAACCGCTTCGATACTGGACGGCCGAAGCGACTCCACTTTGGGGCGGCTGTCGGCTGGTCCGGCGGTCAATCGCGTGGTTGATGGTGATGGCGCCGTTTTAGGCAATCGCGTCGTTGCGCGACTGATCCTGTTGCACGACATCAGCTTCATTGAGCGCCGCAGCCAGGACACCCGTCGTTACCTAATTGGGCTGATTGCAGTGTTGGGCTTGACCATTGCGCTCATCACGATGGTAGTCGCGCAATTGAGCTGGCGTGGCTGGGTCAACGGCGTGCGCGCGATCATGCGGGGAGAGGGCTTGGTGAGTCCCCTTGTTCCAGCGCCAGAGCTTTCACCGTTTGTCGCTGATTTGCAATTACGTCTGCGTGACCTTGAAGACGAGTATCGTCGGTCGCAGGGACCAGAGGTCGACTGGACTGCAGATCGATTGCGCGCACTGTTGCGGACACAACTGAGCGGCGATCAGGTGATCGTGGTGTCCAATCGCGAGCCCTACATTCACGAGCGCACCGCAGATGGCATAGTCGTCAAACGGCCAGCCAGCGGCCTCGTCACGGCGGTAGAGCCGGTCATGCGTGCATGCTCCGGCACTTGGATTGCGCATGGTAGTGGTGGCGCAGACCGCGATGTAGTGGATGCCTCAGATCGTGTTCGTGTGCCACCCGGCAATGATGATTACTGGCTGCGCCGTGTATGGCTGACCGCTGAGGAGGAGCAGGGCTACTACTACGGCTTTGCTAACGAAGGCATGTGGCCGCTTTGCCATGTTGCGCACGTGCGACCCGTGTTCCGGGAATCGGACTGGGAAGCCTATCGACTGATCAATCAGCGATTTGCCGACGCCGTCGTAGCCGAAGCGCGCACGGAGGATCCTGTGGTGCTCGTTCAGGACTACCACTTTGCGCTGCTTCCGGCCATGATTCGGGCGAAACTGCCCAGAGCAACTATTTTGACGTTCTGGCATATCCCGTGGCCAAACCCGGAGTCGTTTGGCATCTGCCCGTGGCGTAAAGAGATTTTGCAGGGCATGCTAGGCAGCACCATCATCGGGTTTCACACCAGCTTTCATTGCAAAAACTTCATCGAAACAGTGGATCGGTACCTTGAGGCGCGCATCGAGCATGAGCACGCGACGATTTCGTTTCAGGAGAAAGATACGTTGATCGAGAGCTATCCGATTTCAATTGAATGGCCAAGCGATGTCGAGGCTGCGAGTTGGCCATCGGTGGCTGATTGTCGTCGCAACGTGACAGCGCGATTGGGATTACCGACAAACTTGTGTCTCGCCGTCGGTGTGGATCGCTTTGACTACACGAAGGGAATTCTGGAGCGCCTCAATGCCGTCGAACGTTTACTTGAGAAGTGGCCGTCGTGGATCGGAAAGTTTCTATTCGTGCAGATCGCTGCACCGGCCCGCGACGCACTCGACGAATATCGCCTTTTTCAGGAGCGCGTTGAACGCGTCACAGCACGTATCAACGAGCGCTTTGGCCGCAGCGGTTACCAGCCGGTACATCTACTGGCGCAGCACCACGAGCGCGACGCACTTACCGAACTGTTCAGAGCGGCAAACATCTGCGTGGTGACCAGCTTGCACGATGGAATGAATCTCGTGTGCAAAGAGTTTGTGGCCGCCCGTGATGACATGCAGGGTGTGCTCATACTCAGTCGCTTTGCCGGTGCTTCACGAGAGATGGCAGAAGCTCTCATTGTCAATCCGTATCACGTTGAAGAAACAGCCGATGCGCTGCACCGCGCGGCCAATATGCCCCAGCCGGAGCAGCGCGAACGCATGGCAAGTCTGCGCAGCACGATCCGTGAATTCAATGTTTTTCGCTGGGCCGGACGTATGCTCGCAGATGCGGGGCGCTGGCGTCTACGGGCGCGCATCGTGGCGAGAGTTCAGCGTCATCGAGAAAAATGACGGCGCCGGAAAGATACTGACAAAAAATGCGACATATCTTTGGCATCGCCGGCAAACACGCACTTGCGTCTGTGGTTTCTCGACGTCCGTTGCTGGCCTTTGACTTTGATGGCACGCTCGCACCTATCGTGTCGAGACCCCATGATGCACAACTTTCTCTGGCCGTTGCCGAGCGACTACGATCACTTTCACGGCTACTGCCACTGGCCATCGTCACTGGGCGCGCACGAGATGATGTGCTCAAGCGTCTGAGCTTCGAACCGAGCTACGTTGTTGGCAATCACGGTGCCGAGGATCCGTTGCATATGGTCGGCGCGAGCGCACGCATCGGCGCGCTGGATCCATTGCGGAGCGTGCTGCGATCACGAAGTTCAGATCTCGATGCTGCTGGCGTGCTGATCGAAGACAAGCGACAGTCGCTCGCCTTGCACTATCGCCTCTCGCGGCATCGCGATAAGGCAAAGGCGCTTATCGATGAATTGCTGGACAGCAATGACCCGGCTATCCGAGCGTTTCCCGGAAAAATGGTCGTCAACGTGGTGCCGTCAGGTGCACCCGATAAAGCTGACGCGGTTCATCGACTCCTCGCCCGAAGCGGGGCGGAATGCGTCCTGTTTGCTGGCGACGACCTCAACGATGAGCCAGTGTTTGCGTCCGCGCCTTCCGATTGGCTGACCGTACGAGTGGGCCGCGATGACCCGGTATCACGCGCTCAATTCTTCATGGATGGCCCCCATGACATGGCAATGCTGCTGGATCGAATACTGATTTTATTGAACGCTATGAACATCCGTGCGCCCGCTGTCGGGCCAGCGCTATGATTCTCAAATGCCTCGTAAAACTCGCCTAGCAGCCACTCTCACCGACGCCGATCCACCTACCCAGGCGCCTTCCCCTGACTCGGCAACGCGGGTGCTTCGTCGATTTCGCGTCGTGTTCAACGCGGTCAAATCGCACTTCCAGCAAATCGAAAAGATGGCTGGTGTTGGCGGTGCTCAGCTCTGGACTCTTAGCGTAATTGATGCCAATCCAGGCATTGGCGTTAATGCACTAGCGGAGGCAATGGATGTGCATCAGACGACCGCAAGCAATCTCGTCAAGTCATTGGTCACCGCAGGAATGGTCGTCGCTGAAAAAAAGAGCCCCGATCGACGTGCCGTGCAGTTGCGCATCCTAGCCGCTGGTAAACGCGTACTGCGCAGGGCACCAGGTCCGTTCGCCGGTGTCCTGCCCGAAGCGCTCGCGCGCCTGGACGCAGAAACCTTGCTTCGTCTGGATCAGGACCTGGCGTTGTTGATCAAGACGCTCGCTGCTGATGAGCGCGCAGCAGGCATTCCGCTTGCACAGATGTAGCCTGCTGTCCCGACGCAGGACGAGTTATCGACAAGGGTTATGAACAGAATTCGTAGTCGATTCTCGCAATGGTATGGCAGCATTCCAACCTCCTGGCGCGCATCACTGCAAGAACTTGCCGCTGGCCGACAGTGGATGGACCGCGGGATTGTTCTGGGGTACGCGGCCATCACCGGCGTCATTACCGTGGCTTTCACGTACCTTGCGGAAGTTGCAAGCCACCTGTTTGCACAGATTACCAGTCGCGATATGGGTGGCCCCTACCTTGCTTTGGTTTTGACGCCTGCGTTGACGGTACTAATCGTGTGGTGGACGCGCCGATTTGTGCCTGGCGCGCTTGGTTCCGGTATCCCACAGGTCGTGCGTGCGCTCGGCGAGGATACGCAGCCGCATCAGGTGAAATGGCTGGTGTCCTTGCGTGTTTCAGCGCAAAAGATCGTACTGGTGTCCGGTGGGCTGCTGGCAGGCTTGTCGATCGGTCGCGAAGGGCCGATGGTTCAGATTGGTGCTGGCGTAATGAGTCATGCCCGGCGGTGGTTGTCCAAAGCCTCAGTGATCGATGCGCATGACCTGATGGTGGCCGGTGCCGCGGCGGGCATCGCTGCGGCATTCAACACGCCACTTGGCGGCGTGATATTTGCAATTGAGCAGCTCTCGCGTCGGCGCAGTATGACGCATAGTTCGATCGTCATTGCCTGCATCGTTCTTGCGGGCCTGGTATCGGTGTCGGTGTTTGGCAATCTCACTTACTTCGGTCGACTTCGGGTTCAGTATCTTTCCTGGTCGCTACTTGGGCCGGGGCTCCTGGTGGCGGTCGTGGCTGGTCTCGCAGGCGGCCTATTCGCGCGACTCATCGTTGCCTCGGTTCGCGGACTCCCGGATCGCTACAGTCGGTGGCGGACAGCGTGCCCGCTCCGATTTGCGGCTGGTTGCGCGTTGCTGGTCGCCATCATAGGAATCGTCTCCGATGGCGCCACGGCAGGTGCTGGCTACGGACCAACGCGCGCAATGCTTGAAGGCACTGCCGAACTGCCTGGCGTCTTCACCGTGCTCAAGTTTTGCGCGACATGGTTGTCTGCGTGGACGGGTGTGCCGGCCGGAGTGTTTGCGCCCTCGCTGACCATCGGCGCGGGAATCGGGCGCGACGTAGGACTGCTTGCGGGCGTGCCGACTGAAACCGCGATCCCGCTCATTGCTTTGGGCATGGTCGGCTTTCTTGCCGCCACTACACAAGGCCCCATCACTGCATTCATCATCGTGATGGAAATGGTGTCAGGCCACTCTATGGTGCTCAGTCTAATGGCGTGCGCGCTACTTGCTAGTGCGCTCTCCCGGCTGATCTCGCCGCCCATGTACCTGGAGTTGGCGTCGTTGATCGCGCCGCCACCCGCGCGCGCGGCGCTACTTTACGACAGCCCTTCCCATCGAGCAGACAAGCAAGGGTAAGTCCCTGTTGATCGAGTCTCGGTATGTATTGTCAATTTAGTTTTGTGCAAATACAATAAGGTCTCGTTTCAATGAATCCTCTGAGAGACGAATTACTTACAACGAAACTCACAAAGCCCTGCTTCAGGGCTTTTTTTTGGGCGTCGTGTGTTGATCCGAAGCAAACCTCCTCTTGGAGATGGTGCTCACAAAGCGCACGACTATTTCCCCGGCGCAATCGCAGCTGCGAAAAACGCTAGACTGCCGCTATGAACCCCACCACCGTCCAGATGATCGGCGCAACACTGTTCGCGCTCGCCGTCATCCATACGTTCTCCGTCAAATACTTCGAGCGCTTGGCGCATCGCTACCCCGCGCATGCGGGCAGCTTTCATTTTCTCGGCGAAATCGAAGTGGTGTTTGGTTTCTGGGCGCTGGTGTTTGTCGCGTTCAAGTTCGCCGTCACCGGCAAGACAGCAACGATTGAATACCTTGAAGGCCGCAACTTCACCGAGCCGCTGTTCGTGTTTGTGGTGATGGTGATTGCCGCGAGCAAACCGGTCGTCGAACTGGCGAGCTTCCTTGTGCGTGGACTCACACGCATCGCACCGGTGCGCTCGCACGCGAAGCCGATGGCGTTTTACTTCATTGTGCTGGCACTGGTGCCACTGATGGGGTCGTTCATTACCGAACCCGCCG
>CAYMSY010000175.1:0-6726 GCA_964393195.1 uncultured Alcaligenaceae bacterium
GTAGAAGGCAAATATGGCAATAGTCGACTTTAAGCATAAATAGGCTCATAGCCCTTATTGAATGGGCATTTCATGAAAGAGCTGTATGGCCGTTTGGTCGAATTAACCCCGCCTGAAACGGCGGCGTGCAGCGCCCCGTCCTGCGGTGACGTACGTGAGCGCGACCTGCGGCCGGGTCCGAAACCGGACACTCCGCAGGTAATGCACAGTGGTGTGCCAAATAAAATTGCACGATGAGTTTTCCCGCGCACGATTCAAAGGAAATGCTCGCCCTGCTGACCGAAAACATCGGCGCGACAATTTCGATCTTTGACCGTGACCTCGTCTTTCGCTACGTCAGCGCGTCGTTCGCCCGATGGTATGGCGTTGAGCCGCAGCAGATGGTGGGCCGCACGGTGCCCGATTTCTTCGAGGCCAATACATTTCAGGGTTTCAGGCCCTATGTCGATCGCGCACTCGCCGGCGAAACCCTGCGCTATGAGCGCATCGTCCGTTCGCACAAGGTGGATTCGACGTGGCTCGTAGTCAGCCTCGTGCCGATACGCAACAGTCACGGCGAGGTCATCGGTGTCGTCAACTCTGCGCTCGACGTCCATGAGCTGAAAACGGCCTACGAAGCGCTGCGCGTCGCCAACCAGAAACTCACCGGGCATATCGACAACAGCCCGCTCGCGGTGATTGAATTTGATGCCAGCCTGCATCTGCTGTCATGGCCGGCGCGGGCGACGGCGATTTTTGGCTACGCGCAGGATGAGCTGGGTGCCGATCCGCTGACACGATTGCTCGGTGACAACGAAGACAATGCATTGCGTGTCGCGCTGGCCCGCCTGCGCGAAGCGGGTGCAGCGAACAGTCGTATCGAACTGAAGCATCGACGCAAGGACGGCAGCGTCGTCTACTGCGAATGGTTCAATTCCGCGCTGACCGATGAAGCGGGCCGGGTGACTTCCATCATGTCGCTGGTTCAGGACGTTTCAGCGCGCTTTCAGGCTGCCGAGCAACTGCGTTTCATCGCCGAGCACGATTCGCTGACCGGCCTGCCCAACCGGGCCGCCCTGCACCAGCGGATCGACCATGCGCTGCAACTGGCGCGGGACTCCGGCGATCAGGTCGCCCTGCTGTTCATTGACCTCGACGGCTTCAAGCGGGTCAATGATTCCTTCGGCCACGCCGCCGGCGACATCGTGTTACAGGAAACTGCGCGCCGCATTGCAACCAGCGTGCGCGCGACCGATACCGTCGCCCGTCTCGGCGGCGACGAATTCGTCGTGCTGCTGGAAGGTGACGTCAACGACCGCACCTGTCAAAGCGTCAGCGCGAACATTCTGGACGCGATCCGGCCGGACTACCGCTTTACGGTCCGACATTCCGACGGCTCCGAAACCGCCGTTACCACCCACGTCAGCGCCAGCATCGGCGTTGCCATACAGCCACCGCTCGAGAGTCAAATCGAGCGGCTGTTCAAGCGCGCGGATGACGCCATGTACGCTGCCAAGCGCGCAGGCAAGCGTTGCGTGCGGGTGGCGGACGGCGCGTAATGGCGTGACGTGTGACCGCACGCGACAGCGAAGCCTATTTCGTCCACCACGGTGCCGCTGTCCGATTTTCCGGTCCGGGCAACGAGGCAGATCTGCCCCTACGGGCGCGGTTTACGGCGTGATCGCCCTGCGCTTGCGCTCGCCGGTCGTTGCGGCGATTGGCGATGGCACGGCGATATTGCTGTAGGAGAGCAGTTGATCCACCTGATCGACCTTTTGCCGGTACACGCGGTTGTCGGTGACGCCGACCCACACGCGATGATCCATCGGCTTTTTGGTGAAAGGGTCCACCGACTTGCTGGTCCACACGCGCGCCGGCGTGGTGCCGACCAGTTCAATACCACCGGCTGAGCAGCCGGCAAGGGTTTGAGCCGCCATCTCGGCGACGGCCTTGAGGTCAGGCATTGGCATCTTCATCCACTCTTTCGTATTGGGGCGAAGAATGTACAAAAAGCCGCCGATATAGACCGACTCGGTGATCTCTTTCTTGCCGTCGGTCACCAGCGCCATGGTGACCTTGTACGGGACATTCGGATCGGGGGTCGACGCCTTGATCAGCGGCACACAGCTGGGGTCGGCCGCCACTGCGGCGCCGGCAACGAACGTGAGCAGCAGGGCGGACGCCGCCGTCGCGGCGAGTGCGGATTTCAATGTCATGACCAGACTTTCAACTGAAAACAGGAGGAGGCGGAAGGCATGAAACCTCCCATGTCCGCCCAGACGGAAACCGGCCACAAATCACAACATCAAGGCCCGGATACGCGCTGTCCGCACCGCTGCCGGGCCGTTACGGCCGCTACTCCGGCTGAATGCCCGCTTCCCTGACGATGCGGCCCCACTTGTCGACCTCGGCCTTGATCACGTTGCCGAACTGCTCCGGCGTGCCGCCCTGAATCTCGATGCCGGCGCCGATCAGGCGGGTGCGCACATCGTCGAACTTGAGGGCTGCGTTGATCGCGGTGTTGAGCCTGGTCACGATGTCCTTCGGCGTGCCTGCGGGCGCCAGCACGCCGCCCCAGGTGCTCGCGTCGTAGCCGGTCAGGCCGGATTCCGAAATCGTCGGGATCTCGGGAAATGCCGTGGACCGGTTCGTCGTGGTGACGGCGATGCCGCGCAGCGAACCTGCCTTCACGTGACCGCGAATCGCCGGCACCGGATCAAAAATCATCGCAGTGCGACCGGCCAGCAGATCCGGATGCGCGGCGGAGCTGCCCTTGTAGGGCACGTGCTGCATTTTGGTTTTGGTCATGCTCATGAACAGTTCAGCCGCCATGTGCAGCGAACTGCCGGGGCCGCTTGATGCGTAGATTGCCTTGTCCGGATTGGCCTTGATCCATGTCACGAGTTCAGCCACGGTTTTCGCGGGTATCGACGGGTGCACGGTCAACAGCAGCGGCACGACGTGCGTGAAAGCCACCGGCTCGAAGTCCTTGACCGGGTCATACGGCAGCGCTTTGAACATATGTTTGTTCGTCGCATGGGACGAAGCCACGATCACCAGCGTGTAGCCATCGGGCGCGCTCTTGGCGACAAAGTCGGTGCCCAGATTGTTCGACGCGCCGGGTTTGTTTTCCACGGTCACCGGTTGTCCGAGTGACGCCGTCATCTTCTCGGCGAGCGAGCGCGCGATGATGTCAATGGCGCCGCCCGGTGTCGCCGGCACAATGATCTTGATGGGTCGCGTTGGGTAGTTTTGTGCCGTCGCCATCGGTGCGACAAACGCGGCGCCGAGCGCCAGCACTGCGGCGACGACAACCCTGAAAAATTGTGTGGCTCGCATGGCTGTGGCCTCCTTGTTTTGCGCGAGTCCCGTTGTACACCCATGTCCGGCGAAAGGGGAGTGCCCGTTTCGCTTCGCGGACAGGCGTTTGGCGAAACGTTTTGCTGACAGCTTTTTGACCAAAGCACCTTCGTATGGGGCTTGGCGCGTAATTGTGCTTATTGTCGACTTTAAGCATAAAACGGCCGTAAGCCCTTTATGAATGGGCTTTTCACGAAAGAGCTGTTGACGTAATTCGCGGCGCAGATAATTAGCAGATTCGGCCATCCGGGCACTGATCCGTCGCGCCACAATCCATCATCCGCTTTTTTCATTCCACCGCTTCAACGTGAAAACCAATTTCTTCAGCGTCCGTCTGTGCGCCGCCACACTTCTTTCCGCTCTCGTCGCGACGTCCGTATTTGCACAAACGCCGGCGCAACCCGCCAAGCCGAAAGCGCCCACCAAAGCGCCTGCAAAGGCATCGGCCAAAGCGCCCGCCAAGGCCGAAAAGGCGGCGCCCGCTGCCGCTGCCGACAAGATCATGACCATCGACGAGTTGCGCGTATGCATGAAGCTGCAGCAGTCGAACGAAAAGAACGCGGAAGAAATCCTGCAGGCGCAGGACAACTTCAAGCGCGACCAGGACGCCGTGAAGGCCGAGCAGGCCGAAGTGGCCAAAGCCAACGAAACGCTGCGCACGACCATGGCCACACTGGCGGCCGAGCGTGACTCAGTGTCGGCCGCAGTGACCGCGCTGACCGCAAAAGTGCAGGCGGCCAAGAACGATGATGAAAAGGTCGCGCTCGAGCCGGAACGCGCCAAGCTCAGCGAGCGCAACAAGCAATACGAGAAGGACGTTGACGGATTCAACGCGTCGCAGCAAACGCTTCGCGATCGCGTCAACGCGCTCAACGCCCGCATCGACGCCATCAACCAGCGCAGCAAGACGGTCAACGAAAAGGTCGAACCGCACAAGCAGCAGGTCACCGCCTATCGCGAGCAATGCGGCAATCGTCGCTTCCGCGAAGAAGATGAAATCGTCATCAAGAAAGAACTCGCCGCTGCGAAGTAGCAAACGGCCGGTAACAAAACAGCCGCGATTGGCGATGCGTCATCGCGGTGATTTCGCGATGTGCGGCACGGTGACAGTCTGCGCGGGAGTCAAATCATGAGCATGAGTATTTACTCTCGCTTCGCGCTGCTGCTCGCAGCCGCGCCCGTCCTGCTCGCTACATCCGCCTGCACGACCGTACCTGCGCCCGCGTCTACGCACGTAGCCGTGCGCGTATCCGCAGACGGTCATCAGCTCACGCCAGCGCAGCAGCGCCAGCTTGAGCGGCACACGATGGGCGTATCGAGCAGAACGGCAGCGAGCAGCACCATGCAGCCTGCGGCCACACCCATGCCGCTCCCGCGCGCGACAACCACGCCGCCGTATCAATGGCGCCTCGACGGCAATACATTGAGCATCGACGAATACTTCAAGCGACAGCCGGTGATGGCCTTGCTCATTGCGAAGGACGGCGTGATTCAGTACGAGCGCTACCAGTACGGACTGACCGCCCAGCATCGTTACCTGTCCAACTCGATGGCGAAATCGTTCACCAGCCTTGCCATGGGTTTTGCGCTGAACGAAGGCAAAGTGTCCACGCTCGACGCCTTCACGCAAACGTACCTGCCCGAACTCAAGGGCACCGCCTACGGCGAGACGACGCTGCGCAACCTCATGCGCATGGGCTCGGGTGTGAGGTTCAGCGAGACTTACAAACCTGACGATGATTCCACGCGCTTTCGCGATGCGCGGCTCCGCGTGGGCGTCGTTCAGGCGACGAAACTATTCAATGATCGCGAAGTGCCGCAGGGCAGCCGCTTCAACTACGCCAGCATCGAAACCGCGCTGATCGGCGCTGTGCTGAAGGCTGCGACCGGCGAATCGGTAACGAGCTATCTGCAAGGCAGGTTGTGGCAGGCCATCGGCGCCGAGGGCGCGGCACGCTGGGAGTTGGATCGCACGGGGCTTGAACTCACGCAATGCTGCATCACGGCGCTGCCGCATGACTACCTGCGCCTGGGCATCGTGCTCGCCAACGACGGCAAACGGCCCGACACCGCAAGGCAGGTGATCCCGCGTGACTATCTGATCGAAAGCACCGACTGGCATCGTGCCGAGCCACCGTTTCGTCCGCAGCCACCGGGCACCGGATACAGCAACTTCTTCTGGTTGCAGAGCTCGGAGGCGCGACGCTTCGTACTGCTCGGTGTTCACGGTCAGGCGATATTTGTCGATCCTGCGAACAAACTCGTCATGCTGCACCTCGCCGCCAGCGAAGCCGCGAAGGTGGGTGACACAACGATGGCCAGGGAGCGCGCCTTGCTATGGCGCGGCGTCGTACAGCATTACGGCAAGTGGTAGCCGCGATTAGCGAAGCGTAATCGAGGCACTTTGGTCGCTAAAGCGAAGGCTTCAACTCGCAGGTGGTGAACATCTTCGCAGCCACCGGCATATTCGTTTCGCATTTCCAGCGCACGATGCCGATGTCTGCGCCGCCAGACGGCACCAGCCGGAAGCGCGGGTTCGCCGTCGCACCGCTTGCGCTGGTCGCTTTGAAATGTGCAACCACCGCACCATTCTCAATCGCCAGCCGCGTCAACGATCCATCAGCGTAGCGCTCCGGCGCCGGCAAACCGATTTGCGCATTGCTTGACGGTGCGCGCCCTTCCACTTGCAGCGCTTCGGCGAAAGCTGTCTTGAGCTGGGATGCCGCGGCCATCGCGGTCATCAGGTCACGCTGCAACGCCTGCTCCTCCGCGTTCGGCGTGGCCGCCGCGATCTGCGCCTTCATCTCACCGATAGCCTGTGTGTTGGCATCGACGCGCTCGGTCAATTTCGTCACATCGGCACTGGTTGCCTCAATCTGCTTTGCCTGCGCTTTGCTCGTGTCTTCGAGAGCAGACGTTTTTTGCTCAGTCGTCTGGATGCGCGCCGTGTTCGCCGCCACGTTCGCGTTCGTCTCATCGATTCGCGTGTTCGCTTCCTTGCGTACTTTCTCGATCGCCGGACGCGTGAAACCGAACCATTGAGTGAAGTGACCGATCACAGCGACGGCCACGGCGATCAGGACGGTGTAGAGCAGGCGTTGCATCGTGCTAATTGTTTGAAGTGTGGAGATTGGCGTAGTGTTCGCGCGAGAAGTCGTGCGCTATCGGGACGGCGGTGTGTTCGAGCGCGCCGCGCCGGCCGTACGCGGCTCCTTGCGGTACTTGTCCAGCCATGCCCGGGGCTTTGCCGGAGGAAAGAAGGCGTTGTACGCCAACATGAAAAACATGGACGCAACCGCCAGATAGCAAAACCCGAGCGTGACCGGGCCGCCCCATGATTTCACCCACTCGAGGATGCCGAAGAAATCGATGCATCCCTTGCGACCA